>NZ_JBHXKE010000144.1:4795-23795 GCF_042722765.1 Kitasatospora sp. NPDC058406 | reverse complement strand
CGCCCATCTGGGTGCCGGAGAAGCCGATGCGGGGGACGAGGTTGTCCTTGGCGCAGGCGGAGGGGTCGGGGCCGTTGGTGCAGATCTGGTCGTCGGAGGTGAGGAGGGCGATCTTGGCGTCCTTCGCGGCCTGGACGACCTGGGGTCCGACGGCGGGGTCGGGGACGACGATGACGATGCCGTTGGTCTTCTGCGCGATGGCGGCCTGGACCTCGCTGATGGTCTTGTTGGCGTCGTTGCCGAGGTTCACGACCTTCAGGTCGACGCCGAGTTCGGCGGCCTTGGCCTTGGCTCCGGCGGCCTCGCCGACGAAGTACTCCTGGTCGCCCTGCTTCTGCAGGTAGGTGATCGAGATCTTTCCGTCGACCTTGGCGACCGGGGCGTCGGCGGCCTTGGTCGACTCCTGGCCGGTCGAACACGCGGTGGTCAGACCGAGAGCGAGCAGCAGACCCGCCGCGGCGACGGTACGGCTGGTGGAACGGAACATCGGGAGCTCCTTCGAGCGGACGCCGGAAACGGCGCGTGGTGCGGGGCGGGAGATGACAGCGGCCCTGGTGGTCATGGCCGGTCGTGGGGGAGTGGGACTCGCTCGGGCTGATCGAGGCGAGGCGGCTAATCCCTCATGAACAAACATTTTCCAACGGGACGCCACATATGACAGCCGTGTCCATCGTTGGCGTCAAGTGGATTCGACGGTTGACATCACCTTGTGACCATCGAGTGGAGTGACTGCCGGGCCGGTCGGAGTCCGGATTCGACGGACCATCAGTTCGACTGATCGTGCGCGGAGTTGGTTTCGGGATCGACTGGCCGCCGGGGCGGTGCGAACGCCCTCGACGAACGCTGTGGAGGAATCGGCGCGCGGTGCGGCGCGCTCGCGGGCCCCGACTTCGGCGCGGAATGCCGGTACGGAATCACCGCCGGGGCGGCGCGGGTCGAGGCGCCCGTCCCGGGTCGGCGGCCGACCGGAATCGCCTGCGGAACGGCTATCCGATCCGCACGGCAGTGGACCCGTCAAGGAATTGCGCCGAGTCCGGTCCAATGACCGAATACCGACGGAAACCGGGCCCCGGAGAGCCGGCCTGTGCGGTCGCCCGTGCGGTTCGGGTCCGGCCCGTGACCGCAGCGCCGGTTCAGCCCCCCCCGGGCGCGGCGCCGGTACCCGCAACCTGGTGGCGAACCGCGCCTGCGACAGCACCAGGTGCACCCCGCCCAGCAGCGGCGCCCGGTCGCCCAGCGCCGAGCGCACCACCGGGGGGCGGCGACGTGCGCCCGCCGGTCAGCTCCCGTAGAGCCGCCCGCAGCGGTTCGGCGAGCCCCTCGCCGAGAGCGGCGAGGGGGCCCCCGAGGACGACGACCGAGGCTCCCGGCCCGGCGAAACGGCGCAGCCGCGGGGCGGACGCGGTGCCCGCGTCGGCGGAGCAGGCGGCCCTGATCGGTCCCGGCCGGGTCGGCCCCATGTCGTCGACGTGAGGCGCGTCACTCGCCGGGTGTCCGCGGACGGGTATGCGCGATCATGAGTGGAATGGACACTCGATTCCTCAGTATCGCCGAACTGGCCGAAGTTCCCTCCGTGGCGGTCGTGGTGGACGTCATGCGTGCGTTCACCGTGGCTGCCTGGGCCTTCGCCCAGGGGGCGGAGAAGATCGTTCTTGCCGGGTCGCTGGACGAAGCCCTGGCGCTCAAGGCCCGCCACCCGGACTGGGTGGCGCTCAAGGACGGCCCGATGGCACCCGGGTTCGACACCGTCAACTCGCCGGGAATGCTGAGGTCCATCGACCTCGGCGGGCGAACCGTGGTGCAGAAGACCACGGCGGGGACGGTCGGCGCCCTCGCGGTCAAGGACGCGTCGCTGGTGCTGTGCGCCGGCTTCGTGGTGGCGGAGGCGACGGCCCGGCTCCTGCGGGCGCGCGGGAGCGACAGCGTCACGTTCGTGGTCACGGGCGAGGACGGGCAGGCCGACGAGGACCTGGCGTGTGCTCAGTACATCGCCCGCAGGGCCGTGGAGGCCGGGCCGACGGACGCTGCCGAGTTCCTTCGCCGCGGTGCCGCGTCACGCGCCGCCGCCGAACTGACCGAGGGCGTGCGTCAAGGCGTCCACCCCGACGACGTCGAACTCTGCCTTGAGCTGGACCGGTTCCCCTTCGCCATGGTGGCGACCTCGGAAGGCCCGCTCATGGTCCTGCGTTCGCACACCGTGCCTCCGTCGACCGGCGACGCCCTGGTCTGAGCGCCGGAGCGCGATCCCGAGCGGAAAATGAGTTGCCCGCGGGCCGTGGTCTCGATCACGATCGCCCGCATGGACTTCTGATAGCTGCCACGTAGCAACGCCGACCTGTCGCGCGGTCGACCTCGGGGCCTGACGGCTGGGCCCCGAGGCGATGGCTCGCGCCCTCGTGTGCATCCGTCAGATCCCAGGAGCCCGGGCCCGGCCTGTGAGAGCTCCTGCTGAGTCCTGAAAGCAACCACCTCCCTATGAATACCGACCGCAAGGCCCTGTGGGCCGTGCGTCAGTCCGCCCTGCCCGCCGTCGTGCGATCCTGCCCGGACTGCTCCGGCGCGCGCCACCGGCCCTCGGGCAGGATCCGCGTCAACGCGAACGGCAAGCTCCTCGACGTCTGGCTCCTCCTGAGCTGTGCGGGGTGCGACCGGACCTCGAAGGTGCCCGTCCACGAACGCGTCCACGTCTCGTCGCTGGAGCCCGCCCGCCGGGTGGCGTACGAGACCAACGACCCCGCCGTGGTGCGGGAACTGACGATGAGTGCGTCGCTCGCCGCGAAGAACGGGTACCGGCTCGACTGGGCCGGCACCTGGGAACTGGAGACCCGTACGCCCCTCTACGCACTCGACGACCCGACACCCCTCACGGTGCTGGTCGGCTTCGAGCTGCCCGTGCCGGTCCGCGTCGAGCGCCTGCTCGGTCTCGGTCTGGGCCTCAGCCGCACCCAGGTGCGCCGCATGGTCGGGGACGGGCGGATCCGACTGCCGCTGGCTCCGGACGCCAAGGCGCACGAGGACTTCGAGCTCACCGTCCACGGGCCCGGCTCCGTCGACGCCGCGAAACACGCGAAGCTCCCCGGCACCCCGACCGACCTGCGCGCCGACCTGTGCACTGACCTGTGCGCCGACCTGAGCACCGGCCTACTCGCCGGGCTGAGCACCGATCCGGGCGTCGGCCCGGGCCGGCTCGGGTTCCGCGGCGCCCCGCAGCAGTCGTCGCTGACGGCGGCTGCGGGAGCGTAGGAGGGTTGACAGCGGGGCCTCCTGACGGCCTGTCGGCACAGCCGGCATTCGAGCCGCCGGGAGGCCCCGCGCCGCGCGGCACCGGCCGGGCCCCGCTCCCCGGACGGGCCCGGCGGCCACGGTCGGGGCCTTGGGGCGTCCCGGCCGGGGCGCAGACCGGCCACTCCGCGAGGCCCGCCGGGCCTGCGGGGCCGGGGGCGACCTCCCGGCCCGTGGCGCGACGGCCGTCCGATGCCCGCAGGTCAGGCCGCCCCGGTCGCCGCCCTCGCTGGTCTGCCGCAGGGCGGGGCGCAGTGACCGGCGAGGTGGCTGAAAGTTTCATGTCATATGACCTGTGACATTGTTCTGACCTTCATTCGATGACAGGATCCACGCCAATCTCCTTCACTCAGTCTGACCCCACGTCAGGCTGCCCCCACTCGAAGAAGGACTCGGCGTGCACCTGCGCATACGACTCACCACCCTCGCAGCCGGCGTCGTCGCCTGTTGTGCCACGGCCACCGCCGTACTGCCGGCCCAGGCCCTCGCGGCGCCCGCTGCCGTGACCGCCGGACCGGCCCCGACCGCGACAGCCGCGGTCACCGCCGCAGCGAAGCCGGCGGGCCAGTCCGTCGCCGGCGCGACGACGGGGTCGGAGAAGCTCGGCACGCCCGCCGCCCCGCTGACCCCGGCGCTGCTCAGCGAGTCCCTCATGGGCGAACCGGCCGCCACGGCCGCGGAGACGGCCGCGGCCCGGTCCGACTCCCCGGGGGCTCGGGCCCGGTCGGGCGCGGCGGCCGAAGCCACCGCGCAGAGCTGCACCCCGGCGGACTTCGCGGGTCGTACCGGTGCCGATCTGGTCGCGTTCCTCAAGAGCTCGACCACGGACTGCGTCTCCACGCTGTTCACCAGCGGCAGCACCGACCCGGGCATCTTCAAGCAGTCCCGGATGCTGCCCGTCGCGGCCGCCTTCAAGGAGCTGGCGGCAGGCTACACCGGCGACAACTCGACCAACATCCTGCAGCTGGTGCTCTTCCTGCGGGTGGGCTACTACATCCAGTCCTACTACCCCGACGCGGCCGGCCCGTACACCGGCACGCTCACCACCGCCGTCAAGGCCGGCCTGGACGCGTTCCTCGCCGGCGCCCGCTGGCACGACGTCACCGAGGTCAACGGCGGCGTGCTCAGGGAGGTGCTGACGCTCACCGACAGCGCCAACATCCAGGCCGACTACCTGGGCGTCTACAAGCGGGTGCTGGACGACTACGACAACTCCTACAACGCCTTCCCGAAGATGGTCGGCGCGGTCAACTCCGTGCTGAGGTTCCCGCTCTGGCGGGGCAACGCCAACCCGAACTTCGTCACCGCGCTCGGCGCCGACCCGAGCCTCGTCACGTCCCTCGCCAACTTCGCGATCAACCACAAGGACCTGATCGGCGGGCCCAACGCCGTCCTCGACACCAACGCGGGCAACGACCTGGCCCGGATGGCCGGGAGCAGCGCCGCCGTCGAGGCCGTGGCCAAGCCGCTGGTCAAGCGGGTGCTGGACGCCGCGCCGCTGCTGACGGCCGACGCGCCGCTGTACGTGCACACGGCCTTCCAGGCCACCGTCTACAACAACAACCAGTGCTCGTACTACGGCATCTGCGACCTGCCCGCCAAGCTCACCTCGGTGGTCCTGCCGAACCAGCTGGTCTGCGACAACCGCACCGTCCAGGCCCAGGCCCTGTCGGCCGCCGAACTGGCCACCGTCTGCGCCAGCCTGCGCAGCCAGGACGCGTTCTTCCACAACGTGGTCAAGGACAACGGGCCGATCCCGAACCAGTACAACAAGACCGTCACCCTCGGGATCTTCGCCAACAAGACGGACTACACCACCTACTCGTGGGCGATCTTCGGCAACTCGACCGACAACGGCGGCCAGACCGTCATGGACCCGACCGACCCGAACAGCCGGGCCGTCAACGTGATGTACCAGAAGGCCTGGAACACCGGTGACCCCGCCCGGGTGTGGAACCTCAACCACGAGTACACCCACTACCTCGACGGCATCCACAACATGAAGGGCAACTTCACCACCCAGACGTCCGTCCCGGACATCTGGTGGGTCGAGGGCCTCGCCGAGTACATCTCCTACAGCTACCGCGCCACCACCGACACCGACGCGATGACCCAGGCCGCCCTGCACACCTACAAGCTCAGCACCATCTTCCAGAACACCTACGGCAACGCGGACTCGACCCGCGTCTACCCGTGGGGCTACCTGGCCGTCCGGTACATGCTGGAGAAGCACCCGGCCGACGTGTACAGCATGCTGGGCCGCTTCCGGGTCGGCGACTACGCCGGCGGCTACGCGGTCTACAACAACCTCGGCACCTCCTACGACGCCGACTTCGACGCCTGGCTCACCGCCTGCGCCGCCGGTGCCTGCTACGCCGCAGGCCCGACCGCCCTGTTCGACTCGTCGGTGAACGGCGCGACCGTCAGCGTCACCGAGCGGTCCGTGCAGACCGGCCCGGGCCGGATCACCTCCTGGCACTGGACCTTCGGCGACGGCACCTCCTCGGACGAGCGCAACCCGAGCCACACCTACGCGGCGGCCGGCACCTACACCGTCGCCCTGACCGCCACCGACGACACCGGCAGGGCCGCCACCACCCCGACCTCGGTCACCGTGACCGCGGCCCCGGTCGCCCTGCCGAACTGCACCGAGCCGCGCACCGACGCGATGGGCCGGAACTGCTCGCGGACCGGCCGCGCCGCGACCGCCGGGAACACCGACTACCTGTACGTCTACCTGCCGGCCGGCACCACCACGCTGAAGGTCACCACCTCCGGCGGCACCGGCACCGCGCACCTGTACTACAACCCGGGCACCTGGGCCTCGCCGAGTGCCTCCACGGTCTCCTCCACCGGCACCGGCACCACCCAGTCCCTCACCGTCACCAACCCGACCGCCGGCTACCGCTACCTCAGCCTGTACGCCGTCACCGACTTCAGCGGCGTCACGGTCAGCACCCAGTTCTGACCCCTGGCCCCTGATCCCTGACCCGCCGAAGTGCTCCGGGCCGCCCCGGCGCCGCGGACGACGAGGGGCCGCGGGCGCCGAGGGGCCGCGAAGCAGTCCGTGCACGCGCTCGGCCGGGACCTCCCGGCCGAGCGCCGCCGGGCTGCTCCGCGGCCGTCCGTCCCGCCCCCGACAAGCCGCTCGGCCCGTCGAAGCGGCGCGCCTCAGGGCAGGATGCCGGCCCCGCGCGCGGCCGTGATCCACTGCGGGAACTGGGACAGCAGCCGGTCGTACAGCTCGGGATCGGGGACGGTGCCGATGTCGTCCACCGCGAAGAAGCCGACGTTGTCGACGCGCCGGCCGGGCAGGTCGTCGAACCGCTGCAGCACGCCGTAGTCGGATCGGCCCAGCCCCACGAACTGCCAGAAGAGCGGCTCCTGCGCCGATTCCCTCAGCTCGCGCTCGATCGCGGCGTTGAGGTGGACGCCGCCGTCGGAGAAGAACAGGACCAGGGTGGGGACCGTCGCCGGGTTCCCCCGTACGTAGTCCCGGACTTCGGCGATGACCTTCGGTTCGTCGTTCGAGATGCCCACCGTCGTCATGTCGACCTGACCGTCGAGCAGCCCGGACCGACGCCCGCGGCGGCCGAACAGACGCCCCAGCTCACCGACCCGGACGTGCAGCCGCAGCCACTCGGGCAGGTCACCCACCCGCAGATCGGGCAGCCGGGCCGGGTGCGTCGCGAAGGTCCAGGCCGGCATCGCCCCGCCGTCGTCCAACTGGGCCGCGACCGGGACGATCCGCTCCACCACGTCGGCCACCACGCCGTCGGCGTACAGCGACGACATCGAGCCCGAGGCGTCCAGCACCAGCACGACCCGCGCGGCGATTCCCGCGGCTCCGTGCTTGTCCAGGCTGACCGCGACCTGCTGCTTGCGCAGCGACAGCCGTTCGCGCATCCCCGGGGGGAGGTGCTCCTCGCCCTTCCCCGGCTCCGGCGCCGACGACGCAGGCCGGGACGGCTGCGGCTGCGGCTGCGGCTGTGGCGGCTGCGGCGGCGGAGCCACGGGCCGGTCCTGGGCGGGCCCCTCCTCCACGGTGATGCCGAAGTCGGTGGCCAACCCGGCCAGCCCCGCCGCGTAGCCCTGCCCGACGGCACGGAACTTCCACTGCCGCCCGCGCCGGTACAGCTCGCCGCCGACGAGGACGGTCTCCGGCCCGGCGTCCGTCGCGAAGCGGGCCAGCCCGGTGCCGGTGCGGGCGTCGGACAGCCGCAGGCACAGCCCGGGCACCGCGCCGAAGCTGCCGCCGTCCACCGACGCGGCCAGCACGATGCGCTCCACCTCCGGCTCCACCGCCGCCAGGTCCACCTCGATCCGGTCCGTGGCCGCCCCGGCGCCACCGGCCTTCCCCAGGTGCGTCACGGCGCCCGACGCGTGCCGGGGCTGGTTGTAGAAGACGAGGTCGCCGTCGCCCCGCACCCGCCCGTCCGCAGCCACCAGCACGGCGGACACGTCGACGTCGGGCGTACCGGCCCCGGCCGACCAGCTGAGCTCCACACTCACCACGTCGGCATCGATCGGAATGTTGGCGCCCTTGCTCAGTGATCGATCGTCCATGGTCACAGTCTGCCGAAACCGGCCCCGGCGGTCGCGCGGGGGCCGGTTCCCGCTCCCCGCCCGGGGAACGGGAACCGGCCCGGAACCGTCACCGGAACCCTCGACGCCACCGGTGCGGTCCGGGACCGACCGGCGTCAGCAGGCCTTCCAGGAGGAGATCGCGTCGTTGAGCACGTTCCCTCCCAGGTCGGCGATCTGCTGACCGCTGTCCAGCCTCAGGTACCTGCCCTGGAAGTCGTTGTGCTCCCAGAAGCAGAGCCGCTGTCCGCTCCCGTTCGTGATGGACGAGATCGAGTCCTGGAAACGGGCACCCTGGTCGAGGTTCTTGAGCGGGTCCTTCACCCAGACACCGCCGACGACGCAGTCGTCGAAGTGGGCGTTCCGGCAGACGACCACCGTGTCGCTCGTCACAGCCGCACCCCCTGCGGAGGTGCGCCCGGCTGCGGTGGCGGTCCCGGTCGAGGTGGCCGACACCGCCAGCGCCGCCGCGGCCGTGGCGAGCGCGACCAGGTACTTCGTCGAACGGCCAGTCATCTGTCCTCCTGTACTCGGCGAACCGGGGCGGTCGAGCCCCGGGGCCGCCGGGCACCTTCCGTCCCTGGCGGTCAGTCATACGACCGGGCAGCACGCCCCGTTGTGACAACGCCTTCACGCACCCCCCTTCCGAACCCACCGTCCGGGCCGCGGTGACCGTCGGCCGGGTGAAGCGGATCCGCGCCTGTTGTCCGCCCCTCCCCGGAGCGCCTACCCTGCCGGTGTGACCTCGTCCTCCTCGTCGGCGCGGGGTGCCGCGTCCACGCCCTACCTCCACGGAAGCCCGCCCGGAGCGCTCCCGGTGCTCGGCCACCTGCCCGCGCTGGTCCGGGATCCGGCACGCTTCCTGGCGCGGCTGCACCGCTACGGGGACCTCGTGGAGGTCCGACTCGGACCGAACCGGCTGGTGGCCCCCTGCCACCCGGAGCTGCTCCGGCAGGTGTACGCCGACGACCGCACCTTCGACAAGGGCGGGCCGGTCTACGGGCGGTTCCGGGAGATCCTCGGCAACGGGCTGGCGACCTGCGTCCACGCCGATCACCGGCGCCAACGACGCATGCTGCAACCGGAGTTCCGCCCCGACCGGCTGGCCGCGTACGCCGAGGTGATGACCCGGGAGGCGGAGCTGCTGGCCGGCTCCTGGCGACACGGCGACGTGGTGGACGTCTTCCCCGCCTGCTACCGCTTCACCCTGCGGGTGGTGACCCGCACCCTGCTCGGCACCGAGGCCCCGGACGTACTGTCGGACCGGCTGCAGCACGCCTTCGAGACCGCGTTCGCCGGCGCCCTGCGGCGCGTGGTGCGGCTGCCCGCGGGCCCCGGCTACCGGACGGCGGTCCGTACCCTGGAACGGACCGTCGCCGACCTGGTGCGCGACCACCGGGCCCACGGCCCCGGCCGCACCGACCTGCTGGCCGGACTGCTCGCCGCCCGCGACGACGACGGCCGTCCGCTCTCCGACACCGAGGTCCACGACCAGGTCGTCGCCCTCCTGCTGGCCGGAACCGAGACCACCGCCTCCCAGCTCTCCTGGACCCTGCGGCTGCTGACGGCCCACCCCGAAGTCCTGTCCGCCGTGCAGACGGAGGTCGACGCGGCGCTGCCGGGCGGCCGGCCCGCCCGCTGGACCGACCTGCCGCACCTGCCGCGCACCGACCGGGTCCTGACCGAGGCGCTGCGGCTCTACCCGCCCGGCTGGGTCCTGCTGCGCACCTGCACCCGGGAGACCGAACTCGGCGGGCGCACCCTGCCGCGCGGCGGGCAGGTGCTGCTCAGCCCGTACGTCGCCCACCACAATCCGCGGATCTTCGCCGATCCGGACCGCTTCGACCCCGACCGCTGGCTCCCCGATCGGGCCGCCGCCCTGCCGCGCTGGGGGTTCGCCGGCTTCGCCAACGGCCCGCGGCAGTGCCTGGGCGCCGACTACGCCCGCGCCGAGGCGGTCATCGCGCTGGCCACCGTCCTGGCCCGCTGGCACCCGGTCCCGGCGCCCGGCCGGCGGCCCGACGACCGCCCGGTGCGGCTGACCACCGTCCTGCGCCCGCACCGCCTGCACCTGCGCGTCCTCGACCGCGAGCGGCCCGCGGCCCGGACGGGGGACCGCCGCCCGGACGCCGGACCTGCCTGACCGCGACGGACCCGTGCGCCCCCGGTGCGGAAGGTCACGCTCCGTCCCGGACGGGCCGGAGTCGCCGGGCCGACCGGCGTGCCTCAGACGGCCAGTGGCCGGGTCACGGGCGTGCCGACCCGGACGAGAGCGGCCCCGGGGACGCCGAACGTGAGGACCCGCTCCGCGTCCCGGGAACGCTGGACGCCCTCGTCGAGGATGCCCACGAAGGCCGTCCGGGTACAGGTCCGGCGGCGGACCGACTCCACCCAGGCCGTCGTCATGGGCAGGCCCAGGTAGGCGAGTCCCCGTCCGTCCGGCCACGTCGGATCGAGCGCCCGGCCGGCCGGATCCACGCACCACGCATGGTGCACGACTCCTGCCGGCGCCGCGCGCAGCGCGAAGCCCTCGGTGTAGGTCAGCCCGGTGGCCGTCCGGGCGACGCGCCAGGCATTGCGGAACGGGCTGCCGCCGATGCTGCGCCTGGGCATCCCGGCCGGCCAGGGAGTGGGGGAGTGCAGCAGTCCCTGGGCGAGCACGACCGCCTCGGGGCAGGGAACGGCGGGCGAGACGTCGCGGCGCAGTGCGGCGACGAGGGCGGAGGCGCTGGCGGAGGACACCCGTCCAGCGTGGGTGTCGCCGCCGGGCGGCGCGACCGGGCGCTGCCCGCCTGGGTGACGGTGGGGACGGGTCCGGACGGCGGGCACCGGGCATGGCCGCTGCGGCCGAACCCGCGCAGCGGGCGGGTGGTCCCGGCCGAGACCGGCCTCCTGCGCGGGTACGGCGAGGGGCGGGGGTGCCGCCCGGCCCGGAGATGGTTCGCAGGAGGGCGGAACCGGCCGTTCGTCGGCGGGAATCGGTCGTGGCCGCCGCCCCGGCCGATCCGGCGGCCCTCGATGAAGTAGTCATGTACACGCGACTTGTGAGTGTGACTCGAACTGCGCAGACAGTGCCCGACCGCTCCTCTCGCACCGGCGGAGCGGCCCGCTGCGACAGCGCGAGGAACGGAGCTCCGACCGAGAGCGCCGTCCGACCCGGGCGGCCGTCGAGACGTGCCCCCGTGCCCGGTGGCCGACTCCGCAGGGCGGACCGCCGCGTGCGACCGAAGCACCTGCGTACCGAAGCACCGCGCTGAAGCACCTGCGTACCGAAGGACCTGCGTACCGAAGGACCGTGCTCCGTTTCCCGCGATCACCCCTGGAGTGTGCCTGTGTCATCGTCTCCGACAACCGCCGGGAGCCCGCCCTCCTGGTCCCGTACACGTGCACGCCGCCGGTGGACGGCGGCCACCGTCTCGGCCGCCCTGGTGGCGGGCGTGCTCCTCGGCGTGCAGGACGCCTCCGCCCGACCCCCGTCCGAGGCCCCGCACAGCCCCCGACAGCCGGCCGCGACGCAGCAACCGACCGGCGACCTGGCCTCCGCCCGGCTCACGGCCCGGTTGCAGGGGAAGCCCGTCGAGGTGCCGGCCGAACGCACCGACTCCTCCACGACCTGGGCGAACCCCGACGGCAGCGTCACCCTGGAGGTCGCGGCGGGGCCGGTCCGGATGCGCCGCCCGGACGGCGGCTGGGCGGACGTCGACGTCACCTTCGCCAAGCGCCCCGATGGCTCCGTCGCCTCGAAGGCCCACCCGCGCGGACTGGCCCTGGCGGGGGAGACGAAGGGCAGGCGGGCCGGCTCGTTCGCCGAGGCCGCCGGCGCCCCCGTCCAGGACCTCCTCAGTCTCACCGCCGGCGGTCGGAACGTCGCCATGCAGTGGCGGGGCGGGCTGCCCGCACCCCGGGTGGAAGGCGCCCGGGCCACCTATCCGGACGTGCTGCCCGGTGCGGACCTGGTCATCGACGCCACCCGCACCGGCTACGAGCAGTCCGTGATCCTCAAGAAGCGACCCGCGGGCCCGGCCGACTACACGCTGCCGCTGAAGGCGCCCGGAGTCAACGCGCGCCAGAACGACGACGGCGGCGTGACGTTCACCGAGGCCGCCACCGGACGCGAACTCGCCTCGATGCCGGCCCCGGTCATGTGGGACGCGACGGTCGACAGGAACTCCGGTGAGCACACCCACCGGGCACCGGTGGGACTGAAGGTCGTGCAGTCCGGCGACACCATCGAACTGCGCCTCAGCCCCGACGCCGCGTTCCTCGCCGACCCGGCGACCGCGTACCCCGTGACGGTCGACCCGTCGGACACCGTGCTCTCCGACGTCTTCGACACCTGGGTCCAGCAGGGCGAGACCGTCGACGCGTCGAGCGCCACCGAACTGAAGCTCGGCTGGCCGGGCGACTGGGCGGACGCCGCGCGGACCAAACCGCGCATCGCCCGCTCCTTCATCAGCTGGGACATGGCGCCCATCAAGGACGCCCTGGTCTCCAAGGCCACCCTGTCCCTCTACAACTTCCACTCCTGGGACTGCGCGAAGCCCGTCTCCTGGGAGGTATGGGACACCAACACCGCGACGACCGGCAGCCGTTGGACCAACCAGCCGGCCTGGCTGAAGAAGTACGCGACGTCCACCGAGACCCGCGGACAGAACTGCGCCAACGGTGCCTACGTGAACGCCGACGTCACCCCCCTGCTGCAGTACTGGGCGGGCCAGACCTCGGTGGGCCGCCAGGGCCTCGGCCTGCGCGCCGCCAACGAGGCCGACACCGGGTCCTGGAAGAAGTTCTACTCCGGCAACGCCGCCGCCGGTCAGATCCCGAAGCTCTCGGTGACGTTCAACTACCGCCCCCGGACCGGCACCGACCAACAGGCAGGCCCGCCCTTCTTCGCCGACAACGGCGTCTACACCGTCAACACCCTGACCCCCGTCCTGCGCGACACCTACACGGACTCGAACAACGACCGGATCAACGGCACCTTCCAGATCGTGGACGCGGCCACCGACCAGCAGGTCGGCGAGTACCTGGTGTCCCCGTGGGGCGCCAGCGGACAGCCGCTGTCGGCCACCGTTCCTCCCGGCCTCCTCCAGGACGGCCGGACCTACCGGTTCCGCAGCAACCCGTACGACGGAACCCACTACAACCTCTCCTGGTCGCCCTGGCGCACCTTCACGGTCGACACCCGGGCACCCTCCGCGCCGGGCGCCGTGACCTCGACGGACTACCCCTCGGCCTCCTGGGTGAAGGGAGTCGGCCAGAGCGGCACGTTCACCGTCACACCCCCGCAGGGCGACCACCGCTGGCTGGAGTGGACCCTCGACGGCACCACCTGGACGCGCATCGCCACCGACGGCACCACCACGCCGGTCGCCGTGCTCGCCACCCCGACCCGCGGCGGCACCAACACCCTTCAGGTCCGCAGCGTCGACCGGGCCGACAACCGGTCGGAACCCCTCGCGTACGAGTTCCACGTCGGCGCCGGCGGCGTCACCAGGCCGTCCGACGGCCGGCGCACCGCGGCACGGCTGCCCCTCCAGGCCGAGGCCGACGCCTCACGCTACGACGCCGTGACCTTCTCCTGGCGACGCTCGGACGCCGACGCCTGGGCACCCGTCCCGCCCGGCCACGTGAGCGCGGCCGGCACCCCGCTGACCGCCTGGCCGGTCGCCCTCAGCGCCGGCCGGAGCCCGCAGCTGGCCTGGGACGCCGCGACGACCGTCAGCCCCGACGGCACGGTGCAGCTGAAGGCCGACTTCACCGGCCCCGCCGGCGCCAGGGCCTCCAGCGACCCCCTCAAGGCGATCGTCGACCACACCGCCGACGGCGCCGCCACCGTCCCCGTCGGCCCCGGGGAGGTCAACCTCCTCACCGGCAACTACAGCCTCAGCCGCACCGACACCGCCTTCTTCGGGACGGCGATCACCCGCACCGCCTCCTCCCGTAACCCCCAGGAAGGCGGCGCCCAGGCAGGACAGGCCGCGATCTTCGGGAAGGAGTGGCTCTCCGGCACCTCCACCGGCCGGAAGGACTCCGGCTACACCGCGATCAACCGCACCTCGGCCACCTCCCTGGATGTCCTGCGGCTCGACGGCACGAACCTGCACTTCACCGCCGACGAGGCGGCCACCGGCTGGATCGCCGAACCCGGCGCCGCGCAACTCACCCTGACCGGCTCGTTCGCTGCAGGCTTCACCCTCACGGACACCGACGGCGGCACCGCGGACTTCGCACGCACCGACCCCGCCGCGGCCGCCTGGGCCCTCACCCGTTCGTCGACCCGCGGCCTCGACAACACGACCAGCACGATCGTCTCCCAGAACGTCACCGGACCCGACGGGCGGATCCTCACCCGGCCGCAACGGGTGATCAGCCCGACCAGCGCCGCGGCCTCGACGGCCTGCGCGGACGACCCGGCCACCCGCGGGTGCCGCGTCCTGGAATTCGTCTACGCCCCGACCACCACCGCGACCGCCACCACCCTCGGCGACGTCGCCGGACAGGTCACCGCGATCCGCCTGTGGTCCACCGAACCCGGCGCGGGCGCCGCCACCGCCGTCGACGTCAGCCGCTACGCCTACGACGGCAACGGCCGGCTGCGCCAGACCTGGGACCCGAGGATCGCCCCGGCGGTGCCGACCGCCTACGACTACGACACGGCCGGCCGCGTCACCACCCTCACCCCGCCCGGCGAACTTCCCTGGACCTTCGGCTACGGGCGCGTCGGCGGCTCCCCGGCCGCCGGGGACGGCATGCTGCTCGCCGCCTCGCGTCCGACCCTGGCCCCCGGCTCCGCCGACCAGGTCAACGGCACCGCCACCACCACCCTCGTCTACGACGTACCGGTCACCGGCAACGGCGCACCGTACGACCTCGGCCACACCGCCACCGCCTCCTGGGGCCAGCGGGAGACGCCCACGGACGCCACCGCCGTCTTCCCGCCCGACCAGACCCCCGCCGCCAACGACGGAACGCAGCTCCCGGCGAACGGCTACGGCCGCGCCGACCTGTACTACCTGGACGCCTCCGGCCAGGAGACCGACACCGCACGGCCGGGCGGAGCCCTCACGGTCACCGAACACGACGCCTTCGGCAACACCGTCCGCCGGCTGACCGCGGCCAACCGCGCGCTGGCCCTGGGCATCACCGACCAGGACCGTTCGACCCTCGCGTCCCTCGGGATCGCCGCCCTCGGCAGCGCCGAACGCGCCGGCCTGCTCTCCACCACGACGACCTACAGCGTCGACGGCAGCCGCGAACTGGAGACCCTCGGCCCCCTCCACTACGGCACGCTGGAACGGAAACTGACGGCTGGACAGACCGTGGTCGCCGAAGCCGGAACCCAACTGCCCCTGCGTCAGCGGACGGTGAAGGAGTACGACGGCGGCCGGCCCACCGACGGCACCGCCACCGTGCGCGACCAGGTCACCCGGGAGACCAGCGGCGGACAGCCCCGCATCGACACCGCACTGCTCGCCGACGCCCGCGTCACGGCCACCGGCTACGACTGGGCCAGGGGGCTGCCCAGCACCACCGTCCAGGACCCCGACGGGGCCCGGCTCACCACCTCCACCGTGTACGACGCCCAGGGACGGGTGACCGGCGCGAGCCTGCCGGCCTCCACCGGCACCGACGCGGGCACCACCGTCACCGCGTACTACACCGGGGACGGCACCGGAGCGTGCGCCGGCCGGCCCGAGTGGGCGGACCAGGTCTGCTCGGTCGGACCGGCCGCCGACATCACCGGCGGGGGAGCCAACCCGGTCCAACTCCCCGTGAAGACGGTCGAGTACAACCGGTACGGCCAGACCACCAGCACCACCGAGACGGCCAACGGGGCCCAGCGGACCACGACCACCGGCTACGACGGGGCCGGACGCCAGACCCGGTCCGCCGTCAGCGGGCCCGGCCAGGAGGTGCCCGTCGTCACCACCGGCTACGACAGCGCCAGCGGGCGCCAGACCACCACGGCCGCCACCGGCTCCGGCACCGTCACCACGGTCTTCGACCGCCTCGGCCGCCTCACCGCCTACACCGACGCCGACGGGGGCACCACCACCACCCAGTACGACAAGCTCGACCGGCCGACCCTCGTCACCGACACCGCACCGTCCACCACCACCTACACCTACGACACGGCCGTCGAACCGCGCGGCCTGGCCACGTCGGTGGGCGACTCGGTGGCCGGCACCTTCACGGCCCGCTACGACGCCGACGGCACCGTGACCGGCACCGGCCTCCCCGGCGGCTACACCATGCGCCAGCTCAAGAGCCCCACCGGGACCCTCTTCGACCGCACGTACACCCGCGACAGTGACGGCACGACCGTCCTGAGTGACGGGATCAGCACGACCGTCCACGGCCAGTGGGCCACCCACACCGCGACCTTCGGCTCCGCCTCCCAGCAGGCCTTCGGCTACGACACCGTCGGACGCCTCACCCGGACGACCTCGGCCGCCGACGGCGTCTGCACCACCAGGACCTACGCCTTCGACCGCAACACCAACCGCACCGCCCGGACCTCCGCGAGCGCCGCACCCGGCGCCGAGTGCACGCCGTCGGGCGGCACCACGGAGCAGCACGCCTACGACTCCGCCGACCGCCTGGTCGACCCCGGCTACGGCTACGACGCCTTCGGCCGCACCACGACGCAACCCGGCGCCGCCACCTCCTACTTCGCCAACGACCTCGTGCGGCAGCAGAGCACCGCCACCGACCGCCAGACCTGGACGCTGGACCCGGCACTGCGGCTGCGGGGCTGGGCCACGGAGGTCAACCCCGGCAGCGGTTGGAGCACCGCACGCACCGGGCTCAACCACTACGGATGCGCCTGCGACAACCCCACCTGGATCGTCGAGGACACCGGCACCGGCGACCTCACCCGCCAGGTGACCACGCCCGCCGGCGGCCTCGGCGCCACCACGGCCAGGACCGGCGGCGTGGTGCTCCAACTCGCGAACCTGCACGGCGACATCGTGGTCGCCCTGCCGCTCGACCCGGCGAAGCCCCCGACCGCCGTGACCTTCGACGAATACGGCAACCGCCTCCCCGGCGCCGCCCCCCTCCGGTACGGCTGGCTCGGCGGCCAGCAGCGCTCGGCCGAGACGCCCACCGGGGCCGTCCTGATGGGTGTGCGGCTCTACGCCCCGGCGCTCGGCCGGTTCCTGACCACCGACCCGATCAAGGGCGGCAACGCCACCGCCTACGACTACGTCTCCCAGGATCCGAACATCCGCTTCGACCTCGACGGACAGTGGAGCTGGGGCTGGGCCCGCAAGGCATGGACCTGGACCAGGCCCTTCCTGATCAAGTGCGGCCGCGGGGCCTGGGCCTCCCGCAGCTACGGCTACACCTGGCAGCAGAAGGCCGCCGCCATGGCCATGGGATGCTTCATCCACCAGATCTGACGATTAGTCACCACAGCGCTCCACCTCGACGCCCGGCCCCCGGAACCCACCCGGGGGCCGGGCGTGCGGTGGACAGGGGTCAGGGTTCCCGCCGGGTGCTCAGGGTGCTCGGGGCCGGAGGGAGGCGGAGGGCTGCGATGTCCTGCTGGGCGGCGGCGGAGAGGGGGACGCCCCAGGCCCGGTAGAAGGCGGTGAGGTCCTGGGCCGCCACCTTGCTGGTGACGAGGGCGAGGTTGGCCCAGCGGTCCGTGCCCCGGGGCGGGGCGGAGCGGACCAGCTTCTGGACGGCGGGCCAGAAGTTCTCGCCGTACTGGAGTGTCAGCTGCTGCAGCATGACGAGCTTCTCGAAGGCGTCGAAGGAGTCCGCGTAGGAGACTCCGCTCGTGCCGACCTTGGGCAGCGCGGAGTCGTAGACCTTCTCGGCGACCAGGCGCGAGGGCCGGCCGAACGCCTTCTCCACGGCGAGCGAGTAGATGTTGACCGAGACCTCGACCACCTCGGACGGTTCGACGGAGCGCTGCTGACGGTGGTGGCCCTGTTCGTGCCAGATGCCCCAGCCGGTGGCGGCGCCGTCGGCGATCCAGGGGGCGGAGTCGTCCTTGAATCCCATGTAGCCGTCGGTGGCGAAGGCCGCGCCGGCCCGGCGTTCCACCTCGGTGTAGTGGAACGGGAAGACACCCGGGGAGTCGGGCCCGGGGGCGGTGGTCGCGTCGGCAGCGGTGGGGGCGGCGAGGGCGGCAGTCGCGTCCTCGATGCCCCGGGCGCATTCGAGGTGGCGCAGCACGGTCTCCGGTGAGTTGTAGGAGAAGCGGGCCGCGGTGTCGCGGGTGAGGGTGACGACGGTCCGTCCGGCGACGAACTCGGCGTAACGGGTGGGGCGTTCGGCGAGCTGGGTGCGCCACTCGGCCGCGGTGGTGCGGCCGAGGACGAAGACCGGGGCCGCCTGGACGTCGCCGGTCAGGGTGACGGTCGTCCGGTCGGCGGCGGTGCCGTCGAAGGCCAGGTAGACCATGCCGCCGCGGTGGTCCTGGACCTGGGTGGCCCCGGACGGTCCGGCGGTGTGGCGGCGGCCGGCGGTGAGGCCGGAGCCGACCGGCGGGCCGACGACGACCCGCAGCCGGCCGGTGCCGGCGGTGCCGGTGACGGTGGCGGTGAGCTGCGCCCCGGGCGGCAGGTAGAGGCCGGTCGGCCGGAGGTCGGAGGGCAGTTGGGCGAGGTCCTGGCGCTGCCGCTCGTCCTGGGCGGAGGGCAGCCCGGTGAGGGTGACGGTGTAGGGGCGGTCAGGCTGGGGCGGGACGAACGGGTCGAGGCCGTCGGGGCCGGTGGCGCGGGGGCAGGCCGGGGCGGTGAGCGCGGCTTCGGCGCCGGGTGCGGATTCGGCCCCCTCGGCGGAGAGCGCGGTGATGCGGTAGCGGTGAACCCCGCCGGGGCCGAGCCCGCCGTCGCGGTACTGCCGGTCGGTGGTGACGGCGATCCGGCCGCCGTCGCGGTAGACGGCGTATCCGGCGGGTGCGGGGCCGGGCGGGGCGGTCCAGCGGACGGTGGCACCGGTGGGGGATTCGGCGGTCGCGGAGGCGGCGCCGGGGGCGGCCTGGGTCCGGGCGGTTGCCCGCCCCACGGCGGCCCGGGACCCGGGCCCGGGGGGGTTGGGGCCCCCCGTGGCCCGGGGTGTCCCCGCGCCCCCCCCGGTAGCGGTGTTGTTGGTGGGGGGGGGGGGGGGGGCCCCC
>NZ_JBHXKE010000144.1:0-4785 GCF_042722765.1 Kitasatospora sp. NPDC058406 | reverse complement strand
GGGGCGGACCTGCGGAGGGTGCCACGGGGGGGGGATCGGGGGGGCGGGGCGGCGGCGCCGGGGGCGCCCGGGGCCGGGGCGGGTCCCGGCCGATCGGCGGCCGGGAACCGGGTCCAGGTCTGGTTGCCGCCGCCGTTCGCCGGGTAGAGCCCGGCGAAGCCGCTGTTCCGGTAGTGGTCGAGGGCGAGGGTCGGGTCGCCCGCCCAGCGCAGGGTTCCCGTGTCCGCGGCGTACTGCCAGCGGGACTGGTCGGTGCCGTTGCTGACGGGCCGTGCGACGACGGTGCTGGCGTACCAGCCGGGGCCGTTGCGCACGTCGAGCACCGGGTAGGGCGCGGCGGAGCTCTGCACCCGGCCCTCCGGGGTGACGGTCCACCGCTGGGTCGGCGGTGTCGGCTTCCCGGCGACCGACGCGCACGGCTCCACCGAGACCGAGCGGTCGGGAGTGACGATCGGAGCGAGCGTCAGACAGCGTCCACCGGTTCTCAGTTCGCCGGCATCTCCTGCGGCCGGGGTGACGGCGGTGTAGCCGGGGCTGAACGTCCACCGCTGGTTGCTGCCGCTTCCCGGTGTGTACAGCGTGGCCCGGTCCTCGCCGACGTTGAAGTCCAGGACGTACGGGCCGCCCTTCCACGTCAGGCTGCCGGCGGACGCGTCGTACGACCAGGCACCGGTGGCGGCGACGGCAGGGACGGGCGCGGTCGGTGCCCCCCTGGAGGGGGTGCTGCCGGGCTGGAGGCCGAGGGCGAGGTCGCCCGTGACGGCGCTGTGGAGGGTGCCCTGGGGGTCGAGTCGCCACTGCTGCCCGGCGGGGGTGGGCTCGCCGAGTTCCGAGGTGCAGGTACGCAGCCGCGTCTGGAGGGTCTGTTCGACGGTCAGGCACTGCCCGAGAACGCGCAGCTCCGACCACTGGTCGGCCGCGCGTGAGGGTGTCGCGCGCGGTTGGGCCAGTGCGGTCGGGCAGGGTGCGAGGAGGGGCAGTAGGGCCAGGGAGACGGCGGTGGCGGTCAGGCCGGACGGTCTGCGGCGGTGTTCGGTCATCGGGCGGGATCACCTTCGTGGTCGGGAGCCCGGAGCGTCGGCGCGTCCCGGGTGCGCACAGGATGCGCACAGCACCGAGGCCGACCGGCTGCTACCACGAGGGCGATGACCTGCAAGATCACCCCATCGGCTGCCGTACGGGCCGGGCCGGGCCGGGCCGTGGACGCGACGGCCGGTCGTGCGCACGGGCAAGGGCCGTCGACGCTCGCGAGGAGTACGGGCCCCACCAGGCCCGACATGGTGTTCGGAGCAGCGGGCGGCCTGCCCGGCTTGCAGCGGGGCGGGCCCGGGCGGACGGTCGCCGCATGACAACTACGCGCGCACGGAGTGCCTGCCTCGCGGCCGCGGCCGCCCTCTCGCTCCTCACCCTGGCCTCGGTGGCCCCCGCCGCCCACGCCACCACGCTGCGGCTGAAGGCGTGCAACGAGGCAGGGAGCCGTCAGCCCGGTGATGCCCTGATCAACACGGGGGTTGTCGCTCAGGTCGTCGGGATCGGGGGCAGCTTCAGCGGGTCGTACCCGGGCTACACGATCACCAAGGTCGAGGCCCGCACCGTGCTCGGCACTCCGATGTGCATCGTCATCACCGACGGCGGTCCTGGCACGGACCGTGTCACCCTGACCACCCGCGAGACGGTCGGCAGCGTGTGGATCTACGGCATCCGGAAGTAGGAGACCACCGGGCGCCCGGATGCTGCGGCCCCTGGTGAGGGGTGTGCCGGGCCGGGAACGGGCGGTGGCCGGCGCCGAGTTCGACCGCGTTGCCGCTCCGGCGGGCGGACTCGCCTGGCGGGGCGGTGGCGCGCCGCCGTCGACCCGGCCCTCTGTTTCGGTACGGGGGTCGGGTCAACGGCGTTCGTCCGGAGCCTGGCGTCCGGTCGGTTGACGTGGATGATGCTGAGCCAGAACATCTCCATGGGGCGGTTCTCGCCGGTCGTGCCGATATTTCCGGCCCCGTCCGGGTAGGTCGTGCCGCCCCGCCGGCCGCGTCTCTGGAGTAGGCGCGATCGCCTCGATGGGGGAGTTCATCCCGGTGGTGCCGGCGGGACGTCCCCCCGGTCCCTGCCGCCCGGGCGGGTCGGTCAGGGCGGTGGCGGGTCGGCGGGGCCGACGAACGTCGCTGCCAGACGGGCCGCCGCCACGGTGGGCCGGTCGCGGTGCCGGGCCGACCAGGCCAGCGCCGAGTGGGTCGGCGGGAGCCCGGGGACGTCGACGAAGCGCACCCCGGCGCGTGGGTACAGCTCGCGGACGGAGGCGGGCAGGAATGCCACCCCCTCGCCTTCCGCGACGGCGTGCAGCAGGGTCTCGATGTCGGAGGCGACCGGCCCGTAGCGGACGGGGGAGCCGTCGGGCCGGGGGTCGACCGCCCAGAACCGGCGCCACGCCCGTGGCGCCTGCGGCGGGGTGGCGACCACCGGCCGGCCGGCGAGCAGGTCGAGCGGGACGGCGGGGCGGGTGGCCAGCGGGTCCCGGGCGGGCAGGCAGGCGACGCGCGGTTCGGCGGCCAGCAGGTGGACTTCGATGCCGTCCGCCGTGGGCGGGCGCAGGAACGCCACGTCGACCGAGCCCTCGATGAGGGCTGTGCCCTGGTGCGCGAAGTCGAGTGCGGTGATCTTCGTGGTGATGCCGGGGCAGTGCCGCCGCAGGGCCCGGAGGACGGCGGCGGTGTGCGGCTGGGAGGCCTGGGCGCCGGTCATGCCGACGATCAACTCCGCTCCGGCGTGTCTCAGTTGGGCCTGGGCGGCCAGTCTCAGCCGGTCGGCCGCGTCGACGGCTGCCCGGATCTCCGGGAGGAGGGCCCGGCCCGCGGCGCTGAGCGCGACCGCGCGGTTGGTGCGCTCCAGCAGTCTGACGCCGAGCCGCCGTTCGAGATCGCGGATCTGCCGGCTGAGGGCGGACTGGGTGATGAAGAGGCGGGCCGCGGTGCGGCCGAAGTGGAGTTCCGCGCTGAGGGCGAGGAAGAGCCGGAGTTGGTGGATGCTCGGCCCTGCCGGCGTACCGTCCGGTCGGGAGGTCCGCAGGGGACCCTGTGCTGCGTCCATGACAGTCAATCTATCAACGAACTATTTTTCTGCATGATCATGCATGCTGACATGTTCGCCCGACTGTGGAAATGTCTGGACCAATCCGCCGACCGGGCCGGCCACCGCCGGCCGGGTGCGCGGGCACAGGCCCCAACCGGGCAGTTCCTACGGCGAGTTCGCGGAGTCCGTCATGTCTCGTACGCAGTCGCGTCGATCCGGCGCGCGCACCACCTTTGCCCTTCTCCTGGCCGGAGCCTGTCTCACGGCCGTCTCGGCGCCGACGGCGGCCGGGGCCGTCGGCGCCGCCGGACGGCCCGCCGGTGGGCCTCCCGTCCACGCGGAGGCCGTCACCTCCGTCCAGGTGCCGCCCGGCGTCACCGCCGGCGTCGCCGTCTACGACCGTCAGACCGGCACCTTCACCGAACAGCTCAACTCCTCCACCCAGTTCCGTTCCGCCTCGGTGGTCAAACTGCTGATCGCCCTCGACTACCTGTGGAACCGGGGACCCACCTACGACATCCCCTCCGCCGACCGCGCGCGGCTGGAGGCCATGCTGCGCAGCAGCGACGACGACGCGGCCAGCTACTACTGGCTGAACAACGGCGGCGGCGCGATCGTCGACCGGATGGTCACCCGGCTCGCGCTGACGGACACCGCCCGCCCGCCCGCGACCAGCGCGGGCGTCTGGGGCTACACCGCCGTCACGGCGGCCGACACCGTGCGGATCTACCGCTACCTGCTGGAGCAGGCCCCGGCGGCGGTGCGGGACTTCGTGCTCGGGAACCTCCACGCCTCGACCCGGTGCGGTACGGACGGCTTCGACCAGCACTTCGGGATCGCCGGATCGTTCGCGCAGTCCTGGGCGGTCAAGCAGGGCTGGTCGGGCTTCTCCTCGGGCGGCTGCACGCCGCAGCCGCCCCACCCCCCGACGGTCGCGTCCGTCGACACGCCGAACGCCGCGGGCGAGGCGGGCGGCACGGGCACGACGGGCGACGGGCGGGAGGTGCGCGAGGCGGGTGAGGCGGGTGAGGCGGGCACCCTCGCGGTGGACCTCACCCGGCCGGTCCTGCACAGTACCGGCACCGTCGGCACGGGCGACCGCACCATCGTGGCCGTCTACACGTCGCACCCCGTGGGCACCACCTACGGCAAGGCCTACACCGACCTCGGCCGGCTCACCCGCTCGCTGAGCGTCCCGGGTGCCGTCCAGCCGGCCGGCACCTGGTTCGGGACCTGGGGCGAGAACGTCCGGGTCCGGCCGCAGGCCAACACCTCCCAGTCGGCGATCACCGTGCTGCCCGCCGGTGTCGAGGTGCTGGTGACGTGCCAGAAGCAGGGCGAGACGGTCTCCGTTCCGCCCTACACCAACGACTGGTGGGCGTACCTGCCGCAGTACGGCGGCTACGTGACGAACATCTACCTCCAGTCGCCCGGCAACCAACTGCCCGGCGTCGGCACCTGCTGAGCCCTACAACGGCTCGGGCGGTGGCGCGGCCCTGCACGACAACATCGCCTCGCACCAGTGGGTCAACTCCTGCTGACCGGCGCCACCGGCCCGGTCAGTCCGGGGACCCCGCCCTGAGCCCTGCCGCAGGCGCCCGCCGTAGCGCGGCCGCCGGCGCCCCCCCCCCCCGCGCGGGCGATCCCGTCGACGACCCCGCCCCCCTGATCCCCGTGAACCGCCCCGACGGCCACCGCCCCGTCCCCGCCCCCCGGGCCCGG
>NZ_JBHXKE010000143.1:13730-23919 GCF_042722765.1 Kitasatospora sp. NPDC058406 | reverse complement strand
GACAGGCCCTGACCGGCTCGCGCGGACGGCCGTCCGCGCGAGCCCCGCCGGCAGCGCGCCACCGCGGGCCGGTCCCACGACGGCCGGGCGGATCCCGTAGGGTCGGCCAATGGCGAAGTACTTCGACGTTCACCCGCAGACCCCCCAGGCCCGCACCATCAACACCGTGGCCGACAGCCTCCGCTCCGGAGCCCTCATCGCGTACCCGACCGACTCCTGTTTCGCCCTCGGCTGCCGCATGGGCAACCACGAGGGCCTCGACCGGATCCGGTCGATCAGGCGCCTCGACGACCGCCACCACTTCACCCTGATGTGCGAGAACTTCGCCCAGCTGGGGCAGTTCGTCCACATCGACAACGACGTCTTCCGCGCTATCAAGGCCGCGACACCGGGCAGCTACACCTTCATCCTCCCCGCCACCAAGGAGGTCCCGCGCCGTCTGATGCACCCGAAGAAGAAGACCGTCGGCGTCCGGATCCCGGACCACACCGTCACGCGGGCCCTGCTCGCCACGCTCGGCGAGCCCCTCGTGTCCAGCACCCTGCTCCTGCCCGGCGAGGACGAGCCGATGACCCAGGGGTGGGAGATCAAGGAACGGCTCGACCACGTGTTGGACGCCGTCGTCGATTCCGGCGACTGCGGCACGACCCCGACCACGGTCGTCGACTTCTCCGACGGCGGAGCGGAGATCGTCCGCCGCGGAGCCGGCGACCCCGCACGCTTCGAGTAGCCGCACGAGGACGCATCCGCCGGTGGCCGCCACCGACCCGCACCCGGTTCGGGCGGCGTCGCCGGACGGGGCACCGGACGGGGCGCCGGACGGGGCGCCGGGCCTTGCGCACGCTCGTGGCGAGAAGGGGCCGAGGGCAGTGTCGGTGGCGCGTCTCTCGGCCTTCACCCGGAAGGTCCAACAGGACTCGGGGTCCTGTCCGTGATCGTCCTAGGGTGGGCCGGGTACGCCGCCGTTCCGCCGCCGGGTGCGCCCGGTGCGGGCCGCGGATCGGGGTTCCCGGCTCGGCTTTGGATCGGAGCGACGCATGACCTCCTCACTGCCCTTCGGTGACAGGACGGATTTCGAGAACGCGGAGCGCGGACTGATCGCTTCGCTGGTGCCCGCCGTGGTGAAGGCCGAGGACGGGCGGGTGATCTGGGACAACGACGCCTACGACTTCCTGCGGGGCGAATGCCCGCCCACCGCGAACCCGAGCCTGTGGCGCCAGGCGCAGCTGTGTGCGAAGCAGGGCCTGTTCGAGGTGACCGAGGGCATCTACCAGGTGCGGGGTCTGGACCTGTCGAACATGACGCTGGTGGAGGGCGAGCGCGGGGTGATCGTGATCGACCCGCTGATCTCCGCGCAGACCGCTGCGGCGGCGCTCGCGCTGTACCGCGAGCACCGGGGTCGGCGGCCGGTGACGGGCCTGGTCTACACGCACTCGCACGGCGACCACTTCGGCGGTTCGCGCGGTGTGCTGCCGGCCGGTACGGAGGAGGGGGTGCCGGTGATCGCCCCGGTGGGCTTCCTCGAACACGCGGTGAGCGAGAACGTCTACGCGGGCAACGCCATGACCCGGCGGGCGATGTTCATGTACGGGGACCGGCTGCCCAAGGGCCCCGAGGGACAGATCAGTGCCGGGCTGGGCATGACCACCTCGACCGGCACGATCACGCTGATCCCGCCGACGCTCGACATCACCCACACCGGGCAGGAGGAGACGGTCGACGGGGTGCGGATCGTCTTCCAGCTGACCCCCGGCACCGAGGCCCCGGCCGAGATGAACTTCCTGTTCCCCGACAGGCGGGCCCTGTGCCTGGCGGAGAACGCCACGCACAACATGCACAACATCCTGACCCTGCGCGGCGCAGTGGTCCGGGACGCCCGGATCTGGGCGCGCTACCTGGACGAGGCGATCGACTTCTTCGACGGACGGTACGACGTGGCGTTCGCCTCGCACCACTGGCCCACCTGGGGTCACGGCAACGTCGTGACGTTCCTGTCGGCGCAGCGCGACCTGTACGCCTACCTGCACGACCAGACCCTGCGGCTGCTGAACGACGGGCTGACCGGGCCGGAGATCGCCGAGCAGTTGGAGCTGCCGCCGGCGCTGGAGACCTCCTGGCACGCGCGGGGCTACTACGGCTCGCTCTCGCACAACGTCAAGGCCGTCTACCAGCGGTACCTGGGCTGGTTCGACGGCAACCCGGCGCACCTGTGGGAGCACCCGCCGGTGGAGCAGGCCCGCCGGTACGTGGACGCGCTCGGCGGGCGGGAGCAGGCACTGGCGAAGGCCCGGGCCTTCACCCAGGACGGCGACCTGCGTTTCGCCGCCACCCTCCTCAACCACCTGGTCTTCGCCGACGCCTCCGACACCGCGGCCAAGGACGCGCTCGCCGGCGTCTACGACCGGCTCGGTCACGGCGCGGAGAACGGCCCCTGGCGCAACTTCTTCCTCACCGCGGCCCTGGAACTGCGCCAGGGACCGGGCACCATCCTGCTGGACTCCACCAACCCCGAGATGGCGATGGCCCTGACCGTCGACATGCTCCTCGACTCGATCGCGGTCCGCGTCGACGGCCCCCGGGCCTGGCAGGAGAACCTGACGATCGACCTGGCCCTCGTCGACGAGCGCCGGCGCCACCGTCTGACCCTCAGCAACGGCGCCCTGACCCACCGCACCGTTCCCCCGAGCGGCGCGGCCAGGACAGCCGCCGACCTCACCCTGACCCTGACCAAGCCCCAGCTGCTGGGCCTGCTGGCCGGCGGCGGTTCGGAGAAGATCGACCACGAGGGCGACCTCGGCGCCCTCGATCGCCTCTTCTCCCTGGTCACACCGGTCGACAAGTCCTTCCCGGTCGTCACTCCCTGACCGTCCGACACCGCGACCACGGCCCCGCATGCCACCGAAGCCGCGCATGACCCCAACCGCACCCTCCAGGCTCCGCCGCCCCCACCTGGGCAGGCCGCGGCCCGCCGACGTCTCCGCCGGTCTGGTCACCGGCCTGTTCAGCATCCCCGAAGGCATGGCGTACGCGGCGATCGCCGGGTTCAACCCGGTCGCCGGCCTCTTCTCCGGTGTCGTACCCGCCGTCGTCGGCTCGATCACCGCCCGCACCGTACTGATGGTCACCACCCTCACCAGCGCCATCTCACTCACGGCGCAGAGCGTCCTGGCCGACGCCGGCCTCGATGCCGGCAGCGGCGGGAACATCGCGATGCTCGCCGTGATGACCGGCCTCGTCATGCTGCTCATGGGCGTCCTGCGGCTCGGAGTGGTGCTCTCGTTCGTCTCCAACGCGGTGATGACCGGCTTCTCCGTCGGCATCGCCGTGCAGATCATCACCGGTGTCCTGAAGGACGCCACCGGATACAAGCCGCAGGGCCACAACAAGCTCGTGCAGCTGGGCGACTGGGTGGTGCACGTCGGTTCCTGGGAGCTCGCTGCCACCCTGACCGCGACCGCCACCGTCGGCGTCTGGGCCCTGGCCCACGCCGTGAAGCGGCTGAGAACGGTCGCGCTGCTGATCGCCATGGTGGTCGTCAGCAGCGCGGTCGCCGCGCTGGGCACCGGTGTGGAGCTGGTCGAGGGCATCGCCGACATCCCCTCGGCCCTGCCCCACTTCACCGCCCCCGACTGGTCGGCGTTCCCGCACCTGCTCGGCGGCGCCGTCTCCATCGCCCTGGTCGCCCTCGCGCAAGCGGCCGGTATCGCCCCGACCGTCCCCAACCCGGACGGCTCCCGTTCCTCCGTCAACGGCGACTTCGCCGCCCAGGGTGCGGCCAACGTCGCCGGGGCCCTGTTCCAGTCCCTGCCGGTCGGCGGCTCCCTGTCGCGCACCGGTGTCGCCGTCTCCGCCGGCGCCCGCACCCGCTGGACCGGGATCTTCTCCGGCCTGTGGCTCGCCGCGATCGTCCTCACCCTCGCGCCCCTGGCCGAGCGCATCCCGATGCCCGTCATCGGCGGCCTGATCATCGTCGTCGGCACCGAACTCATCGCCGGCAAGATCCCCGACATCCGCCTCGTCCTGAAGACCTCTCCCCTGTCGACCGCCGCGATGGCCCTCACCTTCCTCGCCACCACCGAGCTCCCGCTCCAGCAGGCCGTCATTCTGGGCGCCGTCGTCTCCCTCCTGCTCTACTGCGCCCAGGCCGCCCGCCAGTCCCGGCTCCTCGCCCTCGAACCCGCGGGCGACGGCCGCTGGAGGACCGCACCCCCGCCCGACCGGCTGACCCCCGGGCAGGTCACCGTCCTCGACTACAACGGCGTCAGCCTCTTCGCCGAACTCCCCCGCATGGACCGGAGCTGGCCCGCGCCCGCCGAGGGCGCCGTCCTCGTCCTCGTCGTCCGCACCCTCCCCGACGTACCGTCGTCCGCCATGATCAAGCTCCTGCGCCGCAAGGCGGACGAACTCCACCACGCGGGCGGACACCTGATCCTCGCCGGCGTCCAGCCCCCGCTCGCCAGGATCGTCGCCGACACCGGTCTGGCCGAGCACCTCGGGCCCGGCGCCGTCGTCCCCGCCACCGGCACTCTCTTCGGCCCGCTCGACACCGCCCTCCGCGACGCCGACGCCTGGATCGCCGCCCACCGCAACGCCCCGGCGCCGCCTTCGCCCTGACGCGGGCGCGTACTCGTCCGGAGCAGCACCGCAGCCACGGCCGAGTACCGGACCGGTCTGCGCCTCCAGGTGCCCGGGCTCGGCGGGCCGACACCTCGCGTCGGTCCGTACACGTCCCGTCCTTCGCGGGTTGAATCGCCCCATTCATCGATCTGCGGTGCCGTGCGGCACCACACGAACGAGGGGAGACCGCCCATGGCACCCGTACCGAGCGGCACCTACGGCATCGACAAGCCCAACGAGCGGCTGCTCAGCCTGCCGGGAGTCAATGAGCACGTGCTGCTCCTCCCGCCCCACAGAGGCAAGGTGGAGGCGCAGTCGTGGGAGGTGGAGGAACTCGACAACGGCAACGTCCTGCTCCGCAACCAGCGGCACCGCTCCTACGCGGGCTACTACGGCGATCCGGAGGAGAACTCCGAGGTGGTCGGCTCGTCCGAGCCCCGGGAGTGGGAGCTCCGCCCGGCCGGAGATCCGGACGCCTCCCGGTTCCACGTGGTCGTCCCCGGCGGTCCGGTCGGAGGGACCGAGCTTGCGCTCGATCTCAGCGTGCTGGACATCGCTCCGCAGCGGATCGCCCTGCGACCGCTGGACGTCCGCGACGAGCAGCAGGCCTGGGGCTTCCTGATCCACCTTCCCGGTTAGGGTCCGGCCGTCCGCGGTCGCGCGTCCGGCGGCGTCCGGCGGACGGTGCTCATCGGTGCGGGGGCTGCCGCCGCACGGTGGTGTGGCGGCAGCCCCCGTTACGCGGCGTCTACTCCGGTTGGGTCACCGTCGCGGCCCACCGGATCGTGTCACCGGACGCGTCGACGCCCACGTAGAAGGATCCCAGCACGACCCCCGGAGCCATGGTCGCCGACCCCACCCCGGCGGTTCCGACCGGGCAGTCCACGGTGAGCGAGGCCGTCTGCGCCCCCTGCGACTCCATCGTCACCTGCACGCTGCCGCCGCCCTCGCAGGCCACCGTGAGGACGGTCGGCAGGGTGCTCCACGCTCCGCCCGACACGAAACCGCCGTCCCCCACCTGGTCCGGCACCCACACCAGACCGTCCGGCCCGGGGTGCGGGAGCAGCACGTCATCGGCAGCGGCCGCAGGGCCCGCACCCGTCACCGCACACGCCGCCAGTACCGCCAGAACCGTGAGAACCCTCGCACGCCTCACAACCGCCCCCTTCGCATCCGTCATGACGTCCCCAGTGTGAGGCCGCACGAGCGGCGGGCGCCTGAGTATCCGTACTCAGCCGAGGCCGAAGCAGGAGCCGACGGGCGCCCGCGCGCGAACCGCCCGTCCACACGCTCGCCGCCGACGCGCCCGCGGTTCCGGGGGTGCGTCCGGGCCGAGCCTGGCGCGATCAGGCCGGTCGGCTGTCCGCCTCCCAGGCGTCCGGTTCCGCGGGAGCCGTCACGCCCGGTTCGACGAACAGGGCCAGGTATCGGAACTCCCCCGCCGCCCCGGGCCGGATCGAGTACGGCTGCCAGCGCAGGGGGTACGTTCCGCGCAGGACGCGGGTGTTGGGCGGGTAGTCGCCCCCGCCCCACAGCAGTTCCCCGGTCAGCTCGCCGCCCTCGTGCAACCGGAACGCGTGGTCGCGCGGCAGCTTCGCCGACGGCTTCGGCTCCCGCCACAAGGCCGACGTGTTGGTGACCATCAGCGCCAGACCGTTCTGGTCCGGCCGGTCGCAGAACCGTTCCAGCCGTGCGACGTCGAACACGAAGTCGCGCCTGGCCAGATCAGAGGCACCGTGCGCCTTCAGGGCGTACTGCTCGCCCGAAGGTCCGGCACCCACCGCTCCGCTCCAGGCGCTCTTGACGTACTTGAACTCCACCGCGGTCCGACCCTCCGCGGTGGCACAGAGCAGGTCGAGGTGCTCGACACCGTCCGAGGTGGTCTGCCGCACCTCCAGGCGGCACTGCACCTCGCGGTCGAGCTCCCAGAGCGTCCGGGCGACCGCGTGCTGCAGGTCGGCCTCCGAGTGGAACACCGGCCGTGTCCGGGCCAGCTCCGCCATCACCGCCGGCCGTGGCAACCGGCCGGCGACAAGATCATCCATGCCCAAGGTCATCCCTCCTCGTCCAAGGACCCTATCGGGATGCGGACTTGGCGCGCCAGCCGGTCGTCGGCATTCGGCGGGCCGGTGATCCTGAGCCCTTCCAGGAGCACGATGACGTCGCCGTGCCGGCTTCGGGAGCGGGCGAGGACGACCCGGCGACGGCCACGGCTGGCGAGCCAGACGGCAGCGGGGCCCGCCGGACATCGGCCGGAGCCGATGTCCGGGAGGAGCCGCCCCCGCTACCGCCCGGTGGCGGGCCCGGCCGTGGACCGGGCGGTCAGGGTGACGGGCAGACCGGCCTCGATGCGGCGCAGGAGGCGCCCGCCGTGGACGCCGGGAGCGTCGAAGCAGCGCAGGTCGTCGGGGTCGTCGTCGGCGTCGGTGCGCAGGACCTCGGGAACGAGCACCGTTTCGGGAGCGACCGTCGGTCGGCCGGGAGCGGGAGCGAGGTAGTCGGGTGCGAGGACGGGCCCGTGCAGGGCGCCGCCGATGAGGTCCGGGGCGAACTCGGAGGACAGGACGGTGGCGTGGGCGTGGAGGTCGCCGTGGATCATCACCAGTTTGTCGGTCATGTTGCCGACGAACGCCTCGACGTGGACGCTCCCTCGGACGAGCAGTTTGGCGTCGCCCTCCAGGTAGACGGCGGTGGCCCTGAGGTCACCGAGGACGATCAGGGCGGGGCAGCCGTCGTCGAGGTTGAGGATCGCGCCGGCGACGTCGAGGTTCCCGTCGACGATGTAGCCGGTGCCGTCCGGCTCGACGGCGTCGAGGTCGAGGTGGCCGTCGATGGCGAGGTCACCCGCGTGGACGTCGTAGTCCTCCTCGTACAGGTTCTCGTAGGTGCTGACGGGCAGGCTCCGCTGCTCGAAGAGAGCGACGGCGCCGTCCCAACTGTGCGGCGTGGCGGCGATGTTCATGGGCAGAACTGTGCCACGCGCCACTGTCAGGCGAGCGGACTACCGGGCCCCCGCCCTCGGCTCGCCCGGACGGCCACTGACCGGGTCCACGGTGAACACCGTGGTCTCCTTCTCCGCGAACACGGTGATCTCGTCCGCCCCGGACCACTTGGCACTCTTGAAGAAGCCGCGTCCGCCGGCCTCCTCCCACACGCCCAGATCCCAGTGGCGGGCTGACCACCCGCTGCCGGTCAGCAGCTCCATGCGGTAGACCGGGTCGATCGAGAAGGCGATGTCGGTCGCGGTCAGCACGTGGTCCGGGTGGTTCGGATCGGCCTTCCGGTCGACTGCCCGACCGGACGGGCCACCCCTTCCCTCCTCGCCGCCGGGGCCGGGGCCGGGGAAACGCTACTGCCATGACCGCACAGGACCGTTGGGTCAATTCGGTCGAGACGGCTTCAGCAGTCCGAGTAGCCTCGCCCTGTGGTGGATCAGGAGCAGTACGTCCGGTATCGGGAAGACTCGAAGGTGCTGGCAGTGATCGGGGAGCATGTCGACGCCCAGGTCGGCCGTGTCACCGTGCGACTGCCCAGGGCTGTGGCCGAGGCCGCGGTGGATGCCTGGGAGCGTGACGAGTTGGGTGACCTCGGCGAGGAGACCCACGAGCAGTACGCGCTGCGGGACCAGGCCGGCGATCTGGCACTGATCGGCCTGGTGATCTCGGAGCGCGGCCGCTGGGAGGGTGAGGAGGTCGTGATCGACCTGGATGTCGCCTCCGCGGGGGCAGCAGCGCGGGCGTCGCAGTAGTCACGCCGCACCGGCCCTCGTTCCGGATGCCCGGTGTGCCTGACGGGCTGCGCCCCTTGCGGGACTCGGACACCGCCGATGACGGGCGGGCACCGCCGGACGGCATTCGGGGGGCGTGGACGGGGATACGCTCGGCCTTCCGTTCTCTACACGGTGTGCTCGCGAATGACTTCGCCGAGCTGCCGGGGAAGGCCGGGAGAGAACAGTGTGTGTCCCATACCGGGAATCGGCCGGAATCGGGAGTGAGGGACTTCCTCGGCGAGGGCACGGCCATGTCGTGAAGACGGGTGACGGCCCGCTGCCTGACGAGACGCTACGGCCGGGGCGGTGAAGGCTCCGGCCGCACCACTCCGGCGACCGGCATCCGTTGCAGAGCGGTGAGCCGGACCACCGTGCCGGGCCGGGGCGCGTGGACCACCAACCCGTCACCCACATACAGGCCGACGTGGGTCGCCTCCTCGAAATAGACCACCAGGTCACCCGGGCGCAGCGGAGCGCCACTCGGAACGCGCGGGAGCTTCGCCCACTGCTCCTGACTGGTCCGGGGCACGGTGACACCGGCCGCCTCCCACGCCTTCGAGGTCAGGCCGGAGCAGTCGAACTCCGTCGGCCCGGTCGCGCCCCAGACGTAGGGGCTGCCCATGCGGCTCAGCGCGTAGGCCACTGCGCGTTGGGCGACCGGGTCGGTCCGGCCGTCGGCCGGCGCCGAGTTCCGGTACGCCCCCGGCTGCCAGACCCCGTCCCCGAACCGGCCCGCGAGATCCGCGCGCATCCTCTCCTGCCGCTGCACCAGACCGCCCTGGTCCGCCTCGACCCGGTGGACCTCCTCGGCGCCCGCCGACTCGGCAGCACGAGCGAGATCCGCCTGCTGCGCCCGGGCCCGGCGCACCTCCTCGGCATCGTGGTAGCGGTCGGCGAGGGCGTCGTCGCTGAGCCGCTCGCCCCGCCATCGTTCAAGGCTCTGTTCGGGTGTGGAGCTGAGGAAGGCGGCCAGCTGGACCATCCCGTGGTTCAGGTACTGGGCCTGGGCCAACCCGCTGAGCAGATCTCCCAGCACCTCCTGCCGGACCCGCCCGGCGTCCGCTGAAGCCACGGCGGCGGCGGCGTCCTGACGGAGGCGTACGGCCCTGTCCCGCACGGCCGTCAGTCGGGCCTCGCCCTCCACGATCGCCAACGCGGTGTCCGTCCACTCCCGGACGGCCTCCGCCGTCGGGGCCGGGCCGGGTTCGGCCACCGCGGCCGGCTCTCCGTCCGGTCCGAGCGGCCCGGTCGGCGGCGCGAGCCCCTCGTCCGGCGGCGCGGTGCCGGCGGACGGCGAAGGCACGGGCGACGGCACGGGGACGGGAACGGGCAGCGGTTGGGCTCGCGCCGTGCCCGCACCGAGGACGGCCGACGAGCAGAGAACGGCTGCGGCGATCAGGCCCACCGAGCCACGACGGCACGTCCCGAGGAATGAGGAGGTCACCAGTCCCAAGGAGTCAGAGCACGGACGGCCCCGGACCGAGTGACACCCGCTTGTCACTTCATCGGGCGATATCAGCTGGGCCGGATGGCACGGCCACCGTGATCGTGGCCCGGAAGCAACCGCACCTTCTCGACGGCTGCGGGCACCGACACAGCACAGCGGCCCGCCGGCGGGTGGGCGGCGGGCCGCGTGGTTCAGTGGGGGGGGGGGGGGGTGGTGTGGTGGTTTGTTTGTGGGGGGGGGGGGGGGGGGGGGGGGGGGGGGGGGGTTGGGGGGGGGGGGGGGGGGGGGGGGGGGGGGGGGCTCATCGCGGCTCCTCGGGTCGGTCGGTCGGTGGTGCCGGGGCGAGCAGGAGGTCG
>NZ_JBHXKE010000143.1:0-13720 GCF_042722765.1 Kitasatospora sp. NPDC058406 | reverse complement strand
TCCCCGGGGGCCGGGTGGCCCCGCCCCCGGTCCGGGGGCCCGGCACCCCCCCCCCCATCCGCGCCGGGGGGGCCCCCCCCCCCCCCCCCGGGCCCCGCGGGGGGCGGGCCGGGGCCCCGCTTCGTACAGTGCTGTGGTGCTGTGGTGCTGTGGTCGGACGGTGGTGCAGGTGTTACTGGAGACCGCTGTGGATCGCGTTCACCAGCTCGCCGTTGGCGGTGTCACCGCTGAACTCCCAGAAGAAGGCGCCGCGCAGGTTCTGGGCCTTGGTCCACGCCATCTTCGAGGCGATGGTCGCCGGGGTGTCGTAGCTCCACCAGTTGGTGCCGCAGTGGGCGTAGGCGGTGCCGGCCACCGTGCCGGTGACGGGGCAGGTGTTCTTGAGGACCTTGTAGTCCTCGATGCCGGTCTCGTACGTACCGGCCGCCGCACCGGTGGCGGTGCCACCCGGGGCGGACTGGGTCACGCCGGCCCAGCCACGGCCGTAGAAGCCGATGCCGAGCAGCAGCTTGTCGGCCGGCACGCCGATCGACTTGTACTTGGCGATGGCCTCGGCCGAGGTGAAGCCGGCCTTCGGGATGCCGTTGTACGTGGTGAGCGGGGAGTGCGGGGCCGTCGGGCCCTTCGCCGCCCAGGCACCGAAGAAGTCGTACGTCATGACGTTGATCCAGTCGAGGTACGGCGCACCGGCGGCGTAGTCGGCCTTGTCGATGTTGCCGCCCGGGGAGGCGTCGGCAGAGACGGCCACGGTGACCAGGTCACGGCCGAACTCGGTGCGCATCGCCTGGGTCATCTTCTTGAACGAGTCGGCGCCGCTGGTGTCGCAGGTCAGACCGCAGGCGTTCGGGTACTCCCAGTCGAGGTCGATGCCGTCGAAGACGTCGGCCCAGCGGGGGTCCTCGACCAGGTCGTGGCAGGACTTGGCGAACGCGGCCGGGTTCTGCACCGCCTGGCCGAAGCCGCCGGACCAGGTCCAGCCGCCGAAGGACCAGATCACCTTGATGTGCGGGTAGAGGCGCTTGAGCTCGCGCAGCTGGTTGAAGTTGCCGCGCAGCGGCTGGTCCCAGGTGTCCGCCACGCCGTCGACCGACAGGTCGGCGGTGTAGGCGCGCTCGTAGTCGGCGTAGGCGTCGCCGATGGTGCACTTGCCGTTCTGGACGTTGCCGAAGGCGTAGTTGATGTGGGTGATCTTCGCGGCGGAGCCGGAGGTCACCAGGTTCTTCACGTGGTAGTTGCGGCCGTAGACGCCCCAGTTGGTGAAGTACCCGAGCTTGACCTTGTCGCCGACGACGACGTCGCCGCCGGTGGTGCGCACGCTGCCGGGGGCGCTGGCGGGGCCGGTCAGGTCCGCGGTGTCGCGGGCGACGACGGTGTAGTCGTAGCTGGTGCCCGCGGTGAGGTTGCTGTCGCTGTAGCTGAGGCCGGTCACCGTGGCGACCTTGGTGCCGTTGCGCAGGACGTCGTAGTTCTTGATGCCGGTGTCGTCGGTGGCGGCGGTCCAGGACACCTTCAGCGAGGTGTCGGTGACGTCGGAGCCGACCGGGGTGCCGGGCGCGGAGGGCGCCTTGTTGCCGCCGGGCAGGTCGGTGCCGTCACAGGAGGCGCCGTTGAGCTTGCAGCCGCTGGGCACGCCCGGGCCGGCGCCGTTGAAGCCGAAGGTCACGGAGGCACCGGGGGTGAGGGTGCCGTTCCAGCCCTTGTCCTTGGCGGTCCAGTGCGTGCCGGAGCTGGTGACCGTGGCGTCCCAGGCCGAGGCGACGCTCGTGCCGGTCGGGAAGTCCCACTCGATGGTCCAGGACGTGAGCGTGGTCGTGCCGGTGTTCTTGACCGTCCACTTACCGTCGAACCCCGAGCCCCAGTCGGAGCCCTTGGCGAAGGTGGCGGTGGCGGCGGTGGCGGCCTGGGCGGGGGTGGACAGGCCTACGACGGCGACCAGCGGAAGGGCGAGCGCGGTCAGACCGGCTGCAGCGACTCTCAACTTCTTTTTCGACATGGCGAAGCGAGTACTCAAGAGAGGGGCTCCTCGACGTGGGGGCGGACAGGGGTGGGGGAGTCCGTGGTCGCACGCTGCGCGACGTCCTTCGCAGGGTGCTCCGGCGAGACTAGAAAGGTCCAGACCAAGCCGTCAAGAGGTCCAGACCATTTTTCCTTTACCTGACCTTTGCCGACAAGGACATCCCCCTGGGTTTCCTGACGGTCCGTCCGAAGACGAAGCGGACGACAACGGACGAAATCCACCCGGCTTCGCGCCACCCCGGCGCCGGCGGGGCCGTCCGTGGACATCGCGCTCCGCCAGGGTTGACATGCAAGGGCTGCGGGCAACCTTGTGGCGTCATCACCGCAAACTCCCACCAATGGAGACAAACGCCGTGTTGCGCCGAACTGCACTCACCCTCTTCACCGTGGCGAGCCTGGCCACGTCCGCCGCACTGACCGCACCGGCCGTCGCGGCACCTCCGGCCACGGCCGCCGCCTACCCCACCACCCCGGTCCACGTCGCCGACGGCGCCGGCAGCTACATCTCCGGCACCCTCACCTGGTACAACCGATCGGTGGGCTTCACCGGGACGTTGAAGTCCGTCGGCTGCCGCAGGGCGTGGTACAGCGTGTTCGACGGCTACGCCAACCCGCTCGGCCCCAGGAGCAGCAGTACGCACTGCAACACGGTGACCTCGGTGCCCGCCACGCTTCCCGCCGATGTCGTCGGCGGCGGCTCGTACGTCGGGGTCTGCCTCGACGACGCGAACGGCAAACCGGTCACGTCGTGCGGCGTCTACCCCCGTCCGTGACCGCTCGCTTCCCCTGCCCTCCCCCGCAGTCGGCCGATCCACCGGCCCACACCCGACCCCACCCCGGGGGCCGCCCGGGCACACACGACGCGGTCCCCGCCTCGGCACACTGCGGCGGGGGCCATTCCCGCTCACCGGAAGGTCACCGGAGCGGACCAGGCCTGACGCGGGCGAGGCGAGGACCACCACCGCGCAACGGGCCTCGGGCTGCTGGAGGTTGACACGCCGTCGCCCCATCCCCTTGCGAAGCGGCCAGACCCTCATGAACCGGCCGTAAATTCGTGCACGCCAGATCAGCGATCCCGGCGGGCGAAGGTCACGTGAGTTCGGAGCATCCGGCGAACGAACTGTGCCGCCAAGTCCCTTTCTTCCGGAGGAAAATGAAGGGGTTACTGCCAGCCAGTCGAGAGGGGCCGCGGATCTCGCACCTCGGTGGACGCAGCGATGTCGGCCGAGGACGAACGCCTGGGGGCTGCTTCCGCCACAGGGGTGCTGTTCGAACCGACCGTCCCGGGTGGCGCCTGCGGTGAGGTAGAGGCCGCCGAGGCCGTGGGCGACACGCGTGTGACCGTCCGCGAGCGGTCCGAACCCGGAGCCCCGGCCCGGAGCGTCGGCGTTCGGTCTGCGGACGACCGCGGCACGGTCGGCGAGGCTGCTCCCGCTCACGTCGACCGCGTCGCCGGCACCGCCCCCTCCCCGGGAGCGAGGGGTCCGATTCTCGGCCCGTCGGCCGACGGCGGCAAGGTCCGAATTGCTGATGGGGCGGATAACAGAATCGTATGGGCGGCGCACCGCACCCACCTCACGTCGACCGCAAGGATGTTGTCCAGGTGGGGCCGGTCGGGGTGAAGTGAACGTGGAAGCGCGGGCGTCCGGCCGGCCAGGTCCTGATCTCGAAGCATCGCTGTCGTAGATCGCACAGGGGAGTCTGCGTCGGATGGTGCGCCCGGACGATCCGGCCGGCCGCCACCACTGCGCCGTGGTGCGGCCCGTCGAGGCCGCCGACTCCGCGTGCGTCCGCAACAGCGTCCGGAATCCGAACGAGGCGAGAGGTACACGCATGATCGATCTGTCGGCAGCGCCGATGACCTGGGTGACCGCAGATGACAGCATCACCCAGGCGAGCACGCACACGCGAGGGGCCCGCGGATGGGTCGAGCACCTCCACGAACGCGTGCGGCGACAGCTGGACCGTCGCACGGACATCGTCGTCAACACCGGTGTGTCCGGCTGGACCTCCGCCGACGTCCTCGGCTCCTACCACCATCTGATCGGCCGGTTCGCCCCCGACATCCTCTCGATCTCCCTGGGCACCAACGACGCGCACGCCGGGGCGGTCGGGCTCGACGCCTTCCACTCCGGCATGCGCGAGATCATCACCCGCACCCCCGGTGCCCAGATCATCCTCCAGACCCCCGTCCCGACCGGCCCCGCCGCCCGGACCACCCACCCGGGCCTGCCCGCCTACTGCCAGGCCGTCCGGGACATCGCCCACGACACCGGCTCCCTCCTCGTCGACCACGAGGCGTACTGGCTGGCCCGCTTCCCCGACGGCGACCCGGGCGAGTGGCTCGACGACCCCATCCACCCCAACGCAGTCAGCCACCTGCACATGGTCAACCTCACGCTGCGCACCCTGGGGCTGGGCGAACTGATCAACCCGTGACTCCGCTCGCGCTCCGCAGACCCGCCCGGAACGACCGCGCCGTCGCCGCTCCGTTCGGGTGGCGGCAGGGTGCGGCCGCCGGGCGGGTCTGCGGAGCCGTCGGCATGATGGCGCCCCCTGCCACCGATCCCCCAGCTCGGCCCGAGAGAGATCCGGTTGGCCAAGAACACGAAACGGCAACACCCCTGGCGGCCATTTCGTATATCGCATAAGTTTCGGGCAAGGCTCCAGCTTGCTGCTTCGACGTTACGCCGCACCGCTCTGGGGCCGGTCTCTGGGCCGGATCGCCCCGGCCTCTCCCTGCCCCCGCACGTTCCGGGACGGCCGGCCCGGCCGCTGCCCGTCGCACAAGGAGACCCCCTCATGGCACCACTACTCCGCCGTAGACTCGCCGCCGCCGTCTCGCTGGCCTCCGCCGTCGCGCTCGCAGCCTCGGCCTGTTCCTCCTCCACCGGCGGGTCCTCGGAGTCCGCCGGACCGACCACCGTCAAGTTCTGGTCGATGCCGTACTGGATCGGCCAGGACGGCAAGGTCAAGGAACTGGTGGACGAGTTCAACGCCTCCCAGGGCAAGGTGAAGGTCGAACTCACCCTGCTGGAGTGGAAGGACGGCCGGGACAAGATCAAGCAGGCCGTCGCCGCCGGCAAGGGCCCCGACGTCTGGCTGATGAACAACGGCCTCGACCTCGACTACCTCAAGTCCGGGGCCCTCGCCCCGCTCGACAAGCTCGGCTACACCGCCGCCGACACCGAGAAGTTCCTCCCCCTCGCCAAGGTCGACGAGTACGGCGGCAAGATGTACGGCGTCCCGCTCTCCTTCGACGTCGGCGTCATGCTCTACCGCACCGACATCCTCCAGCAGTACGGCATCGCCGCCCCGCCGAAGACCTGGGAGGAACTGAAGTCCACCGCGGCCACCATCACCGCCAAGTCCGCCGAGGCCGGGAAGAAGGTGGCCGGCTGGCAGTTCAAGGGCATGGACGACCACCTCAACGCCATCAACTCCGTGTGGGAGAGCTTCCTCTGCCAGGCCGGCGGCACCCTCACCACCCCCGACTTCAAGACCTCCACCCAGAACACCGACGCCGGGCGCACCGCGATGGACTACATGAAGTCCTTCTACACCGAGAAGATCTCCCCCACCGGGACCAGCGCCCTCAACGGCTTCATCAGCGGCGACGTCGCGATGTTCCCGTTCAACCAGTCCGTCATCGCCAGCATCAAGCTCGGGGGTGCCAAGACCGAGGGCAAGTGGGCCGTCGCCCCGATGCCCACCGGTCCGAAGAGCGGCTGCTCGATGGTCGGCGGCCAGAGCCTGGTCGCAGGCTCCGCGAGCAAGAACCCCGCCGGCGCAGGCGCGTTCATGCGCTGGCTGGCCTCCCCCGAGCGCAGCGCCCAGTACATGGAGTACTACGGGATCTTCCCGTACGACCTCGGCAAGGTGGACCCGGCCGTGAAGGCCACCGTGGACGGCAAGGCCAAGGCCGACCCCAACTGGAACGCCATCTTCGAACAGCTCGGCCGCAACACCCCCGAGCTGCTGCTCCAGGACCGGCACGCCTTCCAGGCCCGCTGGGACGCCCAGAAGGCCAACATCGTGGCCGGCGTCAACGGACAGGTCCCCGTGGACAAGGCACTGAAGACCATCGACGACGCGGTCGGCCAGGCCCTCGGCAAGGAATGACGGACCGTGGCAAGGGGCGAGGGAGACCTGTGACGAGGGCGACCGGGCTCCCCGCGCAGCACCCCCTCGGCGGCGCGGTCAAGGAGTAGGACCCACGTGCTCCCCGGTAGTCGCACGGATGAACCGGGGAGCACGAGCCCGGCCAGGTGCTGGAGACAGGCACCCGGTCGGGCCTGCGGCATGCGCGTGTCGGACCTGCGGAGGCCGCCCCGGCCGCGACCGGCTCGCCGATGCGGAGGGCGGGCGGCAGGATCGCGAGGGGCTCACGGGCGCCGGGGGCGGTGTCGAGGCCGGGTGGCGCTCAGGCCCGTTCAAGGACCTTCAGGGCGCGGGCGGTGTTCGGTGACACCTCGACGGCATCGATGCCACAGGCGAACAGGGTGAGAACCGCACCCGGGCCGGCGCCGGAGCGTCGCCGCTCACAAGGGCCAGGATCCTGCGGGTGCGCGAGCAAGGAACAGGTCGTCGGCCTGCACGGATAGCTCTGGGGCACGGAAGACACCGGGCCGGGGCAGGGATATCGCCTACGTTCAATCAGCTCAGAAGGCGCACTCGACCTCGTGCACGGCCTGCGAGCCTATGTGGGCGCGTACCGCGTCCGCGGCCGCGACCGGGTCGCGCCGACGCAGCGCGTCCACGATCACGTCGTGCTCGGCGGCCACGGAGCGCCAGTCCCGGTCGCCCATCGGCGCGGTGATGCGGTAGCGGCGGATGGTGAACAGCAGCTGCTCGGTGAGGTCGTGCAGGACGCGGTAGCCCGCGCTCTGGGCCAGCGTCCGGTGGAAGCGGGAGTTCAGCTCGGCCGTCTTCTCCAGCGCGCCCGCGGCCAGCGCGTCGTGCATCGCCCGCTGGATGCTCTTGAGTTCGGCGAGCCGGGCGTCGTCCATCCGCTCGGCCGCGAGCTGTCCGACCAGCGCCTCGATGGCCTCGCGGGCGAGGAAGACGCCTCGCATCTCGGCGACGTCGATCGGGGTCACGGTGATGCCCGCGTGCATCCGCGAGACCAGCAGACCGTCCGACTCCAGCCGCTTCACCGCCTCGCGGACGGGGATCTTGCTGATGCCGAACCGGCGGGCCAGTTCGTCCATGTTGATCCGCTCGCCGGGTCGCAGACCCCCCTGGGCGATGGCGTTGTACAGGCTCTCGTAGACGAGGTCGGCCTTGCTCTTCACGGCGGGGATGCGCTCCGCCCAGCTGGTTCGCTCCATTCGTGCATAGTATGCGATATCCCAATGATCCGGGTCTCTCCCCCGAGGTGAATTCATCACCTCAGCCTGGGGTTTCATTCGGTTCGCCCCGGATGTATCGTCTCCAGGATCTTCGTGCACCAAGTTCGATGCACCCTTCATTCGGCGGCGGATGCGGCGAACGCCTCCCGGGCAGAACCTGCGGATCATGTTGATCCGGCGGCCGGTCGCCCCGGTCCCCGGATCCGGCCGGGAGGCGTTCGTCAGCCATGCGCACCGTGGCGCGTCGGGCTCAGGTGCGGGCCGGGAATCAGGGTGTGCGGACCCAGAACTCGATCGACCGCGGCGGGACGGTGATGGTGAGGGTGGGCCCGGTGAGCGCGGGGATGTCCTGGTTGTTGGTGGCCGGGCCGTAGCGGTGGCCCTGGAAGACGGCGGTCGTCTGGGTGTTGACGGTGTAGGTGAACGACTGGGTGGCTGAGCGGTTGGTGATGACGAAGACCGGCTTGCCCTCCGGGGTCTTCCACGCCATGATCCGCTGGTCGCCGAGTTCTGCGGATTCGTCGACGTGGTAGCGCACCGAGTTCCACGGCATGTACTTCACGAAGCCTGCGATGGCGTTCCAGTTCTGGGGGTTCCAGGTCCAGTGGCCGACCGGGAGGTCGGGGAAGTGGTTGGGGCTGAAGTCGGTGTCGCTCGGCGGGCGCCAGAAGCCGAGGGAGTAGCCGGGCGATTCGGCGTTGGTGGTGGGCTTGAGGGCGTGCAGCCAGAACCAGGTGGGGGAGTTCTGGAAGGTCATCCAGTTCATGATCGACTGGGCGGTGTTGATCGTCCTGTCGTCGCTGGTCTTGTTGTCGAGGTACTCGAACTCGTTGTTGAAGACGGGCCTTCCGAGCGCTCCCGAGGTGTAGTCCCTCCCGATCGGCTTGATGCTCGGCATCTGCTCGTTGCTCGGCGAGCCGACGCGGTGGAAGGTCCAGGCGTCGACGTAGGACAGGGCCACGGGGTCGGCCGCGACGGCCTTGCCCCAGGGGCTCTCCCAGCCGTCCCGGCTGTCGGCGTGGATCATCGCTCGGGGGTAGCGGGCCTTGACCTTGGGTGCGACGGCCTTGAACGTCTTGAGGTACCCCTCGGGCGTGTACTGGCACGTGGAGTACGTGTTCTCCGCGTCCGGCTCGTTCTGCAGGCCCCACATGGAGATGGGAACACCGCGTGCCGAGAGGTAGTCGAGGTCGCCGACCATGGCGTCGCCCAACTGGTCGAGGAACGCCCGCTCGACGGACGCGAGACTGCCTCTGACGTAGGAGTTGTTGCTCTTCCAGCCGGGGGCGGGTGACCAGTACTCGGCCGCCACGCCCTCCATGCGACTGCTGTTGATCATGTCGGCGAGCAGGGCGGTCTGGCCGGGGTAGCGGTCGATGATGTGCTTGCCCGTGGGATCGAGACCGCGGTGGTAGAGCCCGAGCGCGAGCCGGCAGTAGCGGAAGCCCCGGTCGGTGCGGTCACCCATGACCAACTGCTGGTAGAAGCGGGTCCGTTCGGCCGGTGTCAGGTCGTAGGGAACGCCGGAGACGGTGGCCGGCAGGCCGTTGTTGCCGGAGCCGATCGAGTCCGACTGGATCTCGAAGCCGAGGCCGAGGATGGTCTGCTTGCGCGCCTGGTCGAAGCGGATGGTGTAGTTGCCGGCCGTGGCGGCCGTGGCGGTGGAGAGGTTGAGCAGCGGGGTGATGGCCGCTCCGGCGCCGGCGACGGCCGCTCCGCGCAGGATGGAGCGGCGGCTGATGCCGTGAGGCTCGGGTCTGGTCATGTTCCGTCTCCGTGGGGGATGGGGGTGGGGTGGGGGCTGGAGGTGACCTGTCGCCGCAGGCGAGGGGAAGCCGGCTCCGGCGGGGGTGATGCCGGTGTGGACGGCGGGTACGAAGCTCCCGCGGGCGGTGCTTCGGCGACGTTGGGCAACGGGCGCCGATCGGGGTCCGCACCGAAGGGGCTTCGGGGTGTGGCGGTGCTCGGGCCTACTGATTCCGGAGGCCGGCTGTCGGGGAGGTCGGGCCGTGGTAGCGGCGCGAGAGCGGACCGCCGGGAGGTGCCGACGGATCAACTGCGCGGCGGCGCCGTGGGCGCGTCTCTTGTGGGATGGGCTGCGGCTGGGTCGGCCGTCCAGGTACGTGCGGGAGCAGGGAGAGGCCGGTCGTGATCCGGCTCCAAGTCCGGCCCCCGAACGGCGTGCTGTCACGTCGGCACGGCATCCGGAGTCTGATCGTTTTCGTGATCGGACGCAGGGGCCGGCTCGGACGGTGGGCGCTGTCGGCTCCGGCGGCGAGCGGCCTCTCGTCCGGGCATCGGGAAGCGGAAGCCAGGTTTGCGGAGGGTCAGACGATCCGCTCGCGGGGGTCGGCGGTGGCTGTCCGGTAGCCGCCCTCCTCGCAAAGCAGGTGGCTTCGCCGGGTCATATCGCCTGTAGACCCCCCTCCCCCATCCTCGGCCCCACCCACCCGATGTCGGGCAGGCCGTCGGCACGCGGCAGGAGGACGACCGTCGTCGTCTCGGCCCCGCCGGAATCGGAGAGTGCGACGGGGTCGGTGGGTACGGGGGCGGCAACGCGCCCGGGCTCGATCATCAGGCAGCTCCATCGGTACGGAGGGAAGGACGATGTCAGGTCTGCCCGGCGAGAAGGCGACTCTCGATGTCGTCGAGGGCCAGCCGGGCTGCGCCCAGCGCAACGGACTCGTCTCCGAGCAGGGAGACGCGAAACTCGGGCGGGTCGAAGGACGTCGCGGCGAAGTGCTGCCGGAACGGAGCGGCGAGCACCTCTCCCGTGCGGGACAGGCCGCCACCGAGCACGACGAGGTCGGGGTCGATGGCGTGCACGAGGGTCGAGGCTCCGAGGGCGAGGGCCTCGGCGAGGACGTCGACCGTGCGCATCGCGGCGGGGTCACCTGTCGTGGCCGCCTCGAAGAGCGCTCGGACACCCTCGCCGGTGGACTCGCCGGTGGACTCGCCGGCGAGCTTGCGACTCTCGCGGTCGAGATCGCTCATCGCCTCGCGCCACCCGAGCATCTTCAGGGAACCGACGGACGCCGCGAGACCGTGCCGGCCGTTGTGAATGTGCCCGCCGATGACGATCGCCGACCCGATGCGGCGGCCGGCGTGGATGTAGACGAGGTCCCGTGCCCCGGCTGCCGCGCCCCGCCACTGCTCGGCCACCGCCGCCAGGTGGATGTCGTTGGCCACCAGCACGTCGCTTTTGAAGCGTGCCGAGACCTCGGCGACCACATCGATCCGGTCGAAGCCGGGGAGCGAGTAGACGTTGAGGTCCCGGCCGGCGGAGAGCGTGCGGACGTCCTTGACCGACGAGCCGTCGGTCACCGTTCCGGTGATGCCGCAGGCCACGGAGCGGACGCGTTCCCGCCCCATCCTCGCCTGCCGGAGCGTGGCCTCCATCAGACGTGCTGCGGCGTCGATGCGCTCGGCGGCCCCCAGGGCGGGATCGACACCGCGCTTGCGCAGCGACACGACCTCCCCCCGCAGATCGCAGATGATCACGGCCACCTTGTGAGCACCGATGTCGACCCCGACGACGTTGAAGTTCTCGGCAGCGACCCCGTAGTGCCGAGCGGGCCGGCCCGCGGATCGGTCGACCTTCGGAGGCCCGGGCGCCTCGCGGACGAAGCCCTCCTCCAGCAGGGCGTTCAGCAGCTCCTCGGCCGTGGGGCGCGAGACGCCGATAGCCGAGCGAAGGTCGCCGACCGTCAACGACTCCACGGTGAGGAAGGCCTTCACCGCAGCCGAGAGGTTGAGCCTGCGCAGCAGGCCGGCATCGCCCGAGCGGGTGGTCGAAGTCGCACGGTTTTGGGCTTGACGAGTGTCCTGACGCACGGCAGCAGGCTATCTAGATCGACCCTCCTCAGCAATATTGAAAAGCAACTTGCTTATCTAAAGCAGGTTCAATCGACACCCGCGGAGCGGGTTCGACACTGGAGGAGAGCACCATGAGACAGCTGACCACCGTGTGGCGATCACCACGGTGATGGGCCTCGTCGCACTGACTGGCTGTGCCGCCGGGGGAAGCGGGACAGGCAACAGCGCGGCAGGCGGCGACGTGAAGCTGGCCGCCGCCCTTCAAGGTCTACGACCAGATCGCCGTCCTCACCAACGGCGGCCCCGGCACCGACGGCACGGCCACCGTCGCCTTCGACGTCGTCCGCACCGCCTTCGCCGAACAACGCCCCGGAATGGCTTCGGCGATGGCCGGGATCATGCTCGCCATCGTCTCCGTCGCGAGCGTGACCACGCTCAGGCTTCTGCAACGACGAGAGGTGAACCTGTGAAGTCCCGAGTCCCGTGGGTACGCCCGCTCCTGGCCACGGGCACCGCGGCCGTCTTCGCCCTGCCGCTGTACGTCGCACTGGTCAACGTCTTCAAGCCCAACGCCGACGTCGTCGCCGCGCCGTTGGCGCTCCCCGCCCCATCCACCCTGGAGAACCTCGGGCGCGTACTGTCGCGGCCGGACGGAGTCTCGACTGGTACGGCCTCGCCAACTCCGCCACGCTCACGGCGGCGTCGATCCTCATCACCACCGTCCTGGCCGCGATGTCTGCCTACCACCTGGTGCGGTCGGACCGCTGGTGGAGCCGCGCCGTCCTCGGCGTCATGCTGACCGGCCTGATGGTCCCGCCCGCGGTGATCATGCTGCCGATCACACGGGTCCTCGACGCCGGAGGGCTACTGCACACCATGCACGGCGCGGTGCTGGTCAACGTCGGGTACTACCTGCCGTTCGCCATGCTCGTCTTCATGGGCTTCATCCGCACGATCCCCCGCGAACTCGAGGAGGCCGCGGCGGTCGACGGGGCGGGCCGGTTCCGCATCTTCTGGCAGGTGGTCTTCCCGCTGCTGCGTCCGGCGTCGGCCAGCGTGCTGATCTTCCTCGGCGTGTGGGTCTGGAACGACTTCCTCACTCCCCTGCTCGTGCGGGGCCCGGGAGCCGGCAACACCGCCACCGTCGGCATCTACCGGTCGATCGGGCCCTAACAGCAGGACTTCGGCGCCGTGTTCGCGTTCATGTTCCTTGCGACACTGCCGGTCCTGGTGTTCTACCTCGCGTTCCAGAAGCACTTCGTCCGGGGCCTCACAGGCGGCGCGACCAAGGGCTGACACCCCCTGAACCCGGGCATCGGCCCAACCGAGAGGAGTGCCCGTTGCCCCCGGACCCGGCATGTGTCATCGTCTTGGACCCTGATGACAACTGCTTCCCGTCCCCCGGGAACCGGGCGGCCCCGACACGACGAATCCCCACACCCGACAACTTCGCCACCCACCTCGTCCGGCGCACCGCCGCCCGACAGACCGTCAAGAGCCGCGACCCCGCCTCCGCCGCCGACCCCGGCAACGAGGTCCGGGTCGCGGCGCCCGTTCTGCGAGCCGACACCACACTCCGCCGCCCCGCCACCGAAAGAGCCGTCCGTGTCCCCCACCGACCTGCCCTCCCGGGGCGTGCCCCGCGCTCTCGGCAACCCCCACGAACTCGGCGAAGGCGCCCGCTGGATCCACGACCGGACGGTCTGGGTCGACCTCCTCGCCGGCGAACTCTGGGAACACCGCCCCGCCACCGATGCCACCCGACGCCTGCTCTCCCTCGGTGTACCCCTGGGGGCTGTGGCCCCGCTCCAGGACGGGAGCGGGTGGATCGCCGCCTGCGACACCGGCATCGCCGTCCTCCGCGACGGCCGGCCCGACTGGATCGACCGGCCCGAGGACGGCGCCCCGACCCGCATGCGGATGAACGACGGCTGCGCCGACCCCCGCGGCCGGTTCATCGCCGGATCCATGGCCTTCGACGCCACCCCCGGCTCCGGTTCGCTCTACCGGACGGACACCGACGGATCCGTCACCAAGATCCTCGACGGCCTGACCATCCCCAACGGCCCGGCCTTCTCCCCCGACGGCACCGTGATGTACCTGGCCGACAGCGACCTGCGGCGGATCGACGCCTACCCCTACGACCTGGAGCACGGCACCCTGGGCACACCGCGGCTCCTCGCCCGGCTCCGTCCCGACGAGGGCGTGCCCGACGGCATGGCCGTCGACCGGGACGGCAACGTGTGGTCCGCCGAATGGGGCGGTGCCCGCCTCCGTCACTACAGTCCCGACGGCGACCTGTTGCGCGTTCTCGCCCTCCCTGCCCGGCAGCCCACTTCGTGTGCCTTCGGCGGTCCCGACCTCACCGACCTCTACGTCACCACCGCCGCCCTCGGCCTGGACTCCCCCGGCCCGGTCGACGGCCGCACCCTTCTCCTGCCCGCCCCCTGCGCGGGCCTGCCCACAGCGGCGGCCCGCCTCGTCTGAACGGTCGAACGGCGACGAGACCACGCCCCCCCCGGGGGGGGGCGTGGTCT
>NZ_JBHXKE010000142.1:0-24219 GCF_042722765.1 Kitasatospora sp. NPDC058406 | reverse complement strand
CGGCAGGACGGGCCTGCCGGGCGCCGACGTGGACGTGCTCAGAGCACCTTGGAGAGGAACGCGCGGGTGCGTTCGTGCTGCGGGTCGGTGAGGACCTGGCGCGGGTTGCCGGACTCGACGACGACGCCGCCGTCCATGAACACCAGTGCGTCGCCGACCTCGCGGGCGAAGCCCATCTCGTGGGTGACGACCACCATGGTCATCCCCTCCTCGGCGAGGCCGCGCATGACGTCGAGGACGTCGCCGACCAGCTCGGGGTCGAGCGCCGACGTGGGCTCGTCGAAGAGCATCAGCTTGGGCTTCATGGCCAGGGCCCGGGCGATCGCCACCCGCTGCTGCTGGCCGCCGGAGAGCTGGGACGGGTAGTTCTTGGCCTTGTCGGCCAGACCGACCCGCTCCAGCAGCGCCATCCCGCGTTCCCGGGCGGAGCTCCTGCTCTCGCCCTTGACCTGAACCGGCGCCTCGATGACGTTCTCTATGGCGGTCATGTGCGGGAACAGGTTGAAGCGCTGGAAGACCATGCCGATGTCGCGCCGCTTCAGCGCGACCTCGCTGTCCTTGAGCTCGTAGAGCTTGTCGCCCTTCTGGCGGTAGCCGACGAGGTCGCCGTCCACCCAGAGCCGGCCGCCGTTGATCTTCTCCAGGTGGTTGATGCACCGGAGGAAGGTCGACTTGCCGGAGCCGGAGGGGCCGATCAGACAGAACACCTCGCCCTGCTTGACCTCCAGGTCGATGCCCTTGAGGACCTGGACGGTGCCGTAGGACTTGTGGACGTTCTCGGACCGGACCATCGGGCCGCCCTGGGCGGCGTCGGCGGTCGGCTTGGTCAGATCGGTCATACGTGACCACCTCCCTCAAGCCCCGGGACCACGTCGGACTGGGTCTTCGGGGTGGGCTTCCCGGCGAACAGGCCCCGCAGTCGCTGCAGCGGGGTGGGCGGGAGGGTCCGGTTGGAGCCGCGGGCGTAGTGCCGCTCGATGTAGTACTGGCCGACGGTCAGCACGGAGGTGAAGGCGAGGTACCAGAGGCTGACCACGATCAGGATCGGGATGTTCTGGTAGTTCCGAGAGTAGATGATCTGACCGGCGCGGAAGATCTCCTCCAGGGAGATCACGGAGACCAGCGAGGTGGTCTTGAGCATCGAGATGGTCTCGTTGCCGGTCGGCGGGATGATCACCCGCATGGCCTGCGGCAGGATGACCCGCCGCATGGTCTGGAACTGGCTCATGCCGAGCGCGTGCGACGCCTCGGCCTGGCCCTCGTCCACCGACTGGATGCCGCCGCGGACGATCTCCGCCATGTAGGCGGCCTCGTTCAGGCCGAGGCCCAGCAGGGCGGCGACGAAGGTCGGGATCAGCACGTTGGTGGACTCGGACCAGAACTCCGGTCCCCACGGCACGCCGATCGAGAGCTTGGCCCAGATCAGGCCGAGGAAGTTCCAGAAGACCAGCTGCACCAGGACCGGCGTGCCGCGGAAGATCCAGATGTAGATCCAGGCGGTGCCGGAGAGCAGCGGGTTCCGGGAGAGCCGCATCACCGCGAGGATGATGCCGCCGACCACACCCATGATCATGGCGAGCGCGGTCAGCTCCAGCGTGACGAGCATGCCGTGCACGATGCTGTCGTGGAAGAGGTACTTCCCGACGATGTCCCACTTGAAAGCGGGGTTGGTGAAGAGGGCGCTCAGCAGCATCGCGCCGAGGACGGCGATGACGACGGCGCCCGCCCAGCGTCCGGGGTGGCGGACCGGGACGGCCTTGATGGTCTCAGGCCGTCCCTTCTCCGCGTGCCCCTTGTCCAGAGAATTCACGGTGTGGCCTCGGGGGAGAGAGGAATCCGGCGGAGGGTCAGCTGACGGCGCCGTTGAGCGTGGACTTGTCGAGGGCGCCGGCCTCGACGCCCCACTTGGCGAGGATCTGCTTGTAGGTGCCGTCGTCGATCAGCGACTGGACGGCGCCCTGGACGGCCGGGGCGAGCGCGGAGCCCTTGGCGAGCGCGATGCCGTAGGGGGCCGAGTCGTAGGTGGAGCCGAGCTTCTCCAGCTGGCCGCCGGACTGCTTGATCGCGTAGTCGACGACCGGGGAGTCGGCCATCATCGCCTGGTCGCGGCCGGAGACCACCGCGTTGGTGACGTCGGTCTGCAGGTCGAACTTGTCGCCGTCGTTCACGACACCCGGCTTGCCGGCCTTGACGCAGGCGGGGCTGCGGGTGTCGGTGATCTCCTGGGCCTGGGTGGTGCCGGTCTGGACGGCGATCTTCTTGCCGCAGAGGTCGTCGGCGTTGATCTTGTCCGGGTTGCCCTTCTTGACCGCGATCGCGCTGCCGGCGTTGAAGTAGGTGACCAGGTCGACGGTCTGCTCGCGCTCCTTGTTGTCCGTGAGGGACGACATGCCGAGCTGGAACTTGTTCGACTGGATGCCCGGGATGATCGCGGTGAACTGCGAGTCCTGGACGTCGGCCTTGAGGCCGAGCTTGGCCGCGACGGCGTTGGCCAGGTCGACGTCCATGCCGACGATCTTGCCGCTGTCGTCCTTGAACTCGTTCGGCGCGTACGAGGCGTCCGTACCGACCACGATCTTGCCGGAGGACTTGACGTCGGCCGGGACGAGCGCGGTCAGCTTCTCGTCGACCTTCACCTCGTTGACGGTTGCGGAGGCATTCGGCGCGCCGCTGCTCTCCTCCTTGCTGCTGCCGCAGGCGGTCAGCACGAGCGACGCGGACGCGAGCACGGCCGCGCCGGCGAGGAGACGGGTGCGCTGGGTACGGACGATCATGGGGGAGATCTCCTCCTGAGGGAGAGGTCGGGCGGAGCGCACCGCGGGGGGCGGCACACCGGGGCAGTAGGCCGTACGGCGCTGTACGGGTGGGGCAGGGTGACTGCGCAGGGTGGTACGAGGTACTGCTCTCCGCCACCGTCCGCCGAGGTGGGCGTTTGACCGAACCGCCTCGACCAGTGGCCGGCTCGATCCGAGATGGGGGGAATCCTGCCATCTGATGACGGGCGGGTGGTCCTTATTCAGATCAAAATCGGATAACGAGGGGGCGTGCCGTCCGCTATTCGGACGGATACCGTGTCCCTGTCACCCTGTGTATAAGTATGCAGACCCCCGTGCGGTCCGCCCGGAGGCCCGCCCGCGCCCTCGCCCGAATTGCGGCTGCCCCGCCGCGCCCGCCCGGACGCGGGCCCCGTGCTCCGTCCCCGCTCAGATTCCGCCGTTGACCACCGCGTTCTGGGCCGCGCCCGCGGAGACGTTCCACTTGGCGAGGATCTTGTCGTACTCGCCGGTGCGGATCAGCTGGTCGACCGCCTTGGCCAGGACGTCCCGCAGCTCGGTGTCCTCCTTGCGCAGGGCGATCCCGTACGGGTTGGACCGGGACTGCGAGCCGGTCACCTCGAAGCGGTTGCCGCCGTCGGTGTTCTTCGCCGCGTAGGCGGCCACCGGGAAGTCGTTCAGGCCGGCCTGCGACGCACCCGAGGCGACCTCGGCCAGCGCCTTGGCGTCGGTGTCGAACTTGTGCACGGTGAGCGGCTTGCCGGCCCGGGTGCAGGCCGTGACCTGCCGGGCCACGATCTCGTCCTGGGTGGTGCCCTGCTGCACGGCGACGGTCCGGCCGCAGAGGTCGTCCAGGGTGCGGATGCCCTTCGGGTTCCCCTTCGGCACCACCAGCGAGGTGCCGGCGATGAAGTAGTCCACGAAGTCCACGCCGGGGCCCGTCGGTTTGCCCTGGTCGTCCACGCCCTCCCGGCGCTGGCGGATGTCGCTCAGCGCGGACATCACCACGTCGAACTGCTTCTTGTGCAGCTCCGGTATCAGCTTGTCGAACGGGGTGTCGACGTACTCGATCCGCAGGTCGAGGATCCGGCCGAGCGCCGCCGCGATGTCGGGGTCCAGGCCGTCCGGCTTGCCGTCGGCGCCGCGGAACTGCACCGGCGGGTAGTTCACGTCCATGCCGATCCGGAGCGCCTTCGCGGTCTGCTGGGCCTTCGGGATCTTCCCGCGGATCTCCTGGAGCGGGTCCTGCGCGGCCTGCTCGTCGCCGCCGCCGCCGCAGCCGCTCAGCAGCAGGGCTCCGGCGGTGGCCAGGGCGAGTGCGGCGGCGGCCGGTCGTCGGGAGTGGGGACGGTGATGCATGGGGGTACTCCTGTGGGAGGGATGGAGTGGCACCGCGGCATCGCGGAGGTGTACGCGAGATGGCGGGATGAGGGATCCTCCCATCCCGCTCTGCCGGGCCCGTGGGCGGGTGTGTCAGAATTCGGTACCGGGTGACCCCCGACGCTCGAACCAGACCGCCGAGCCGCAACCGGCTCGGGGTGCGCAGGAACGGAAGTCCATGACGTCGACTCCGTATCCGAGGCACCGGCCTCCCTCCGTGTCTGCGTTCACTCCTGCGGGTGTGCGTGCTCGTTCGCCATTGCCGCCGCCGGGGCCGGTGCTCGCGACGCCTGGTTCCTCAGGGTGGCCGTGAGGCGTACGACCGGTATGTGACTTGGACGAAAAGGCATGGGTGCGATGCCTCTCTCCGACCTACGCTCGGCGCGGAAGCACGACGCAGACCAGGCGCAGCAGAAAACTCGAATAAAACCCTCATCCGAGGGCGCACGCCCGACGGCGGCGCCCCGACCCGGCCTTCCCGGGGACGTCCCGGCGTCCCCGGACACCGGTGACCGGTCACCGCTGACCGGACGTCGGTCCAGGCCGGGCCGTCCGCTCCGTCGGGCGCGTGCCCTCGCTCGATCAATGACGAAGAGGTCATCGTGGCAGCGGAGATCATCCACAGCACTACTCAGGACACCGACGATCCGGTCGATGCCGTGTTCGCGCTCCACCGCGGCGGCAAGATGGAGGTCCGGGCGACCGTCCCGGTGCGCGACGCGGACGACCTGTCCCTCGCCTACACCCCCGGTGTCGCCCGCGTCTGCACGGCCATCGCCGAGCAGCCCGAGCTGGTGAACGACTACACCTGGAAGGCCAACACGGTGGCCGTGGTCACCGACGGCACCGCCGTGCTCGGCCTCGGCGACATCGGCCCCGAGGCGTCCCTCCCGGTCATGGAGGGCAAGGCGATCCTCTTCAAGCAGTTCGGCGGCGTGGACGCCGTCCCGATCGCGCTGGCCTGCACCGACGTGGACGAGATCGTCGAGACCGTGGTCCGGCTCGCGCCGTCCTTCGGCGGGGTCAACCTGGAGGACATCTCCGCCCCGCGCTGCTTCGAGATCGAGCGCCGGCTCCAGGAGGCCCTGGACATCCCGGTCTTCCACGACGACCAGCACGGCACCGCCATCGTCACCACCGCCGCGCTCTGGAACGCGGCCAAGGTGACCGGCCGCGAGATCGGCTCGCTGCGGGCCGTCATCTCCGGCGCCGGCGCGGCCGGTATCGCGATCGCCAAGATGCTGCTGGCCGCCGGCATCGGCGACGTGTCGGTCTGCGACCGCAAGGGCGTGGTGCACGAGGGCCGTGGCGACCTCACCGACGTCAAGGCGGAGATCGCCGCGCTGAGCAACCGGGCCGGCCTCAAGGGCTCGCTGGCCGACGCGCTGGCCGGCGCCGACGTCTTCATCGGCGTCTCCGGCGGCACGGTGCCGGAGGAGGTCGTCGCGACCATGGCCGCGGGCGCGTTCGTCTTCGCCATGGCGAACCCGAACCCGGAGATCCACCCCGAGGTCGCGCACCGGTACGCGGCCGTGGTGGCCACCGGGCGCAGCGACTTCCCGAACCAGATCAACAACGTGCTGGCCTTCCCGGGCATCTTCGCCGGCGCCCTGCAGGTCCGGGCGACCCGGATCACCGAGGGCATGAAGCTGGCCGCGGCCAAGGCGCTCGCCGGTGTGGTGGCGGACGAGCTGACGCCGCAGAAGGTGATCCCCTCGCCGTTCGACGAGCGGGTCGCCCCGGCGGTCAGCAAGGCCGTCGCCGAGGCCGCCCGCGCGGAGGGCGTCGCCCGCCGCTGACGCGCGCCGGGGGAGCGCCGCCCTCGCGGGGGCGCTCCCCCTCCCCGGGACGCGCGTCACACGTACGCGCGGTTCCGGCCCCGGGCGCCCGCCGCTATCGTCCGGATCATGTTTGCTGCCTACGCCGCACGAATCGACGCCGACGACCCGCTCGGCGGGCTGGAGCTGGGCGAGCTCCCCGAGCCGCAGGCCCGTCCGGGCTGGAGCGTGGTCACGGTCAAGGCCGCCAGCCTCAACCACCACGACCTCTGGTCGCTGCGCGGGGTCGGCCTGCCCGCCGGGAAGCTGCCGATGATCCTGGGCTGCGACGCGGCCGGGGTCGACGAGCACGGCAACGAGGTGGTCGTGCACTCGGTCATCGGCCAGTCCGGCCACGGCGTCGGGCCGGACGAGCCCCGCTCGATCCTGACCGAGCGCTACCAGGGCACCTTCGCCCGGCAGGTGGCCGTCCCCACCTGGAACCTGCTGCCCAAGCCCGCCGGGCTCTCCTTCGAGCAGGCCGCCTGCCTGCCCACCGCCTGGCTGACGGCCTACCGGATGCTGTTCACCAACGCCGGGGTGCGGCCGGGGGACACCGTCCTGGTGCAGGGCGCCGGCGGCGGTGTGTCCACCGCGCTGGTGGTCCTCGGCAAGGCGGCAGGGCTGCGGGTCTGGGTCACCGGCCGCGACGAGACCAAGCTCGCCCGGGCCGTGGAGCTCGGCGCCGACGCGGCGTTCCCCGCCGGGGCCCGACTGCCCGAGCGGGTCGACGCGGTGATGGAGACGGTCGGCGCCGCGACCTGGTCCCACTCCGTGAAGTCGCTCCGCCCGGGCGGCACGATCGTCATCTCCGGGGCCACCTCCGGCCCCAACCCGGCCGCCACCGAGCTGAACCGGATCTTCTTCCTGGAGCTGAAGGTGGTCGGCTCCACCATGGGCGACCGGGACGAGCTGGCCGGGCTGCTCTCGTTCTGCGCCACCACCGGCGTCCGCCCGGTGATCGACTCGGTGCTCCCGCTGGCCGACGCCCGGGACGGCTTCGCCCGGCTCGCGCGGGGCGACGTCTTCGGGAAGATCGTCCTGACCCCGTGACGCGCGCGGGTCCGGCACCCCCGCGGGGATGCCGGACCCGAGGGTGCCGGGGTCAGCCCAGCAGCCGCTTCAGGCGCTCGCCGGCGGCGCCCAGCACCGCGCGGGCCTCGGCCAGCCGGTCGGCGGACACGCCGCCGTCCCGGGCCGCGTCGCGGACCTGGTCACGGAACCGGTCGAGCAGCCGCTCCAGCTCCCGGGCCGGGTCACCGGCCGGGTCGGTGGCCGCCCACGCCGGGAGGTCGGCCGGGGCCGCGCCGGTGGGCTCGTCCTTGTCGAGGTCGATCCGGGTGACGGTGACCTTCTCGGTGGGCGCTCCGGCCGGCCGGTCGGCGGGCCGCTCGCCCCGCTCCTCGGCCCGGTCGTCGGCCTGCTGGCCCCAGCGGGCCGCGTCGGCCAGCCCGGCCAGGCCCCTGGTCAGCTCGGAGAGCCCCTCGGCCAGCCCGGTCGGCCAGTCGCCGCGGGCGGCGTGGTCGCGGACCTGCTGCTCGACCCGGCGCTTGATCCGCAGCGCCTCCTGCTGCGCGGCCGTGCGGGCCGCCCGGGACTGCTCGCGCAGCCGGCGGGCCTCCTCCTCGGCCGCCTTGGCCTTGGCCTTGGCGGCCTTCTCCTGCTCCTTGGCCCGTTTGGCCTGCTCCTTGGCCTGCCGCTTGAACTCGGCGAACTCGTCCTTGGCCCGCTGCCAGGCGGCCCTGTCGCTCCACGGTCCGGCCCACGGGCTGCCGTCCCCGGTGGTGCCCTCGTCCCCGTCCCCGTCCCCGGTCGCGTCCCCGTCACCGGAGGCGCGCCGCCGGGCCTGCTTCGCCGCCGCGCCCCACAGTTCCTCGCGCAGGTCCTGGGCGCTGTCGCGGACGTCCTCGCGGATCGCCCCGGCGAGCTGGGCCACCGAGTCGTGGATCTCCAGCTCCAGGTCGTCCAGCTCGCCCTGGCGGGCCTCCAGCTCGGCCCGGCCGGCGTCGGTGAGCCGGTAGACCTTGCGGCCGCCCTCGGTGCTGTGCGTGACCAGGCCCTCCTGCTCCAGCTTGGCCAGCCGCGGGTAGACGGTACCCGCCGAGGGCGCGTACAGGCCCTGGAAGCGCTCCTCCAGCAGGCGGATCACCTCGTAGCCGTGCCGCGGGGCCTCGTCCAGCAGCTTGAGCAGGTAGAGGCGAAGCCGGCCGTGGCCGAAGACGGGGGTCATCTCAGACCTCCTTGGTGAGGTCGGGGCCCTTGGTGAGGTCGGCCGGGGCGGGCAGCTCCCGCACCACGGCCGGGGCGTCCTCCTCGGCGTCGGGCCGGTGCAGGACGGTGACGGCGCCGGAGACGGTGGTCACCGTGAGGCTGCCCTTGCCGTCGCCGAGCTGGCCGGAGAGCCGCTTGGTGCCCCAGGAGCCGCCGACCTTCAGCTGCTCGAAGGTGGAGGAGAGGTCGCCGCTGGTGGTGCCGGCCTCGACCTTGGTGTCGGCCAGCGACGGCAGCCGGACGCCGACCGCGCCGCTGACGGTGGTGACCTTGATCTCGGTCGGGGTGGCGGCGGCGAGGTCCAGGGTGACCGCGCCGGTGACGGCGTTGGCCGACACCTTCTCCGCGGTGCCGGCGACCACGGTGAGCCGGCCCGAGACGGTGTTCAGCTTGAGCCGGCCGGCCACCGACTGGGCGTCCACGTCGCCGGTGACGGTGTTGACGTCGGTGCGGCCGGCCAGGCCGACGAGGGTGACGTCGGCGCTGGCGGTCTGCGCCGAGACGCGCTCCGTGAAGCCGGAGACCGTCGTCGCGGCCGAGACGGTGCCGACCTTGACCTCGGTGCCGGCGGGCACGGTCAGGGTGACCTCGGCGGTCCGCTTGCGCTTGAACGAGGTGAAGAAGCCCTTCACCGATTCGACCGACTTGAGGACGTCGCCGAACTCGTTCCAGCTGCTGAGGTCCTTGTAGGTGACGGTGAGGACACCGTCGACCAGGGTGACGTGCAGCGGCTCGCCCTTGAGCTCGGTGACCTCCAGGCGGGCGGGCCCCTCGGCGGCCACCACGTTCACCGTGCCGTCGATGATCCGCACCTGGAGGGTCCGGACGGCCTCCTCGATGGTGATCCTGTCAGGTCCTTCGACCGTCCACTGGCTCATCTCTGCCGCCTCCCGTTGATGACTCGCGATGTATCGCGTTCTCTCTTTAAAGACGATATATCGCGTGACGGTGAAGTCAAGGGAATCCGGCCGGACCCCGACCCGGAGCGGACCCGGAGCCCACCCCGAGCCGTCCCCTACGGGGGACGGCGAAGGGCCCGGAGAGCGGGTGCTCTCCGGGCCCTTCGCCCAGCCGGCCTGCGAGGACGGCCTACCGGGTCAGTCGTCGTCCTCGTCGTCGAGCCGGGCCAGCCAGGTGGCCAGCCGCTCGACCGGGACCTCGAAGTCCGGGTTGAGGTCGACGAACTCGCGCAGGCGCTCGGCCAGCCACTCGAAGGTGACCTCCTCGTCGCCGCGCCGGCTCTGCAGCTCCTCGATGCCGCGGTCGGTGAAGTACACGGTTCGCTCCGGTCCGGTGGGGATTCGACCTGGTCAGGATAGTCCGGTCAGCTGGCGCGCCAGGTGGACAGGTTCACCTTGGCCGCACCGGTGGTGGCGTCCGCGACCTCGACCGCGGCGATGGCGATGTTGCGGGTGACGCGGTCGCGGATGCAGAGCAGCCGGCCCGGGGTGACCCGGTTGAAGGTCAGGTCGGTGTCCGGACGGGAGTCGATCGCCGCCGCGCACTGCTCGGGGGTGACGGCCGCCTCGGTGATGACCGCGAAGTCCGACTTGCTGTCGCCGGAGCTGGCGAAGGAGTCGGCCCGGCTGCCGCTGGAGGTGGACTCCCGGGTCAGGCCGAGCCCCCACTTCAGGTCGGAGCCGCGCGGCACCACGTTGCCGGTGGTCAGGTCGATCCGGTACGCCTCGCTGGAGTACTCGGCGCCCGGGATCGAGAGCGGCTTCTTGTCGATCACCAGCTGGTAGCCGGTCGGCCGGGCCGGGGCGGTGACCCCGGAGGCGCTGGGCGAGCCGGGCAGGGGCACGGCGCTGACCGGTGCGGAGGTCGCGGACGGGCTCGCCTTCGGTGACGAGCCGCCCGTCGTGGCGGTCGGGGTCGTCTCCACCGGAGTGGTCGGCAGGGCGGCGGGCTGCTGGGTGACCGGCGCGCTCGGGGCGGAGCTCGTCCTGGCCTCGTCCTTCTTCGACTTGTCCATCCGGTCCATCAGCACCACACCGCCCGCGGTGCCGCCGAGCGCCATCACCAGGGCGACGGTCAGCAGCACCTTCCAGGAGACGCCCTTGCGCTTCGGCTCCGGCGCCGCCGGTGTGTCCGTCACCACCGGTCCCGGCGGCGGGGTGTCGTAGGACGGCGGCTCCTGGCGCAGCTGGACGGTCGGCGGCGCGGGGAGCAGCGGGCCGGTGGGCGCCTCGGTGGGCGACTGCGCGGCGCCGTACGCGCCGAGCGCGGGCGGGACGAAGCCCGGCGGCGGGGTGGCCTGGTGGGCCTGGCCGTAGCCGGTGGGCGGGGTGGCCGGCTGGGTGGGTCCGTAGCCGGTGGGCGGGCCGAAGGAGGGCGCGGTGCCCGGGTGGGTGGGGACGGCCGCCGGCTGCGGCGGGGCGGTCGGCGGCCCGGCCGGGGCGGGGGGAGCGGTGGGCGCGGCCGGCAGCGGGGTGGGCGGCGTCTTCGGCAGGTCGGAGCGGCGGGTGATCTCGGTGTTGACCTGCCGGGGCAGCCAGTCGTCCGAGAACCGCAGCTGGCCGCCGACGGCCGGGTGGTTGCGGGCGATCTCGATGATCTCGGCGGGCCGGGGCCGGTCCTCGGGGGACTTGGCCAGGCAGCGCAGGATCAGCTCGCGCAGGTCGGCCGGGACGGCGTCCAGGTCGGGCTGCTCGTGCACCACGCGGTAGAGCACCGCGGTGTCCGGGCCGTCGCCGAACGGTGCGGAGCCGGCGGCCACGTAGGCGGCCAGCGCGCCGAGTGCGAAGACGTCGGTGGCCGGCGTGACCGGGCGGCCCTGGGCCTGCTCGGGGGACATGAAGGCGGGCGAGCCGATCCGGTAGCCGGTGCCGGTGAGCGCGGTGGCGTCGGCGGCCCGGGCGATGCCGAAGTCGATCACGCGCGGGCCGTCGCCGGCCACCAGGACGTTGGCCGGCTTGAGGTCGCGGTGGACCACCTCGACGCTGTGGATCGCCTGGAGGGCCTCGGCGACGCCGCCCATCAGCAGCAGCACGGTACGGACCGGCAGCGCGCCGTTCTCGCGCACCACCTGCTGGAGCGAGGGGCCGGGGACGTACGCGGTGACCAGCCAGGGGGCGTCGCCGTCCAGGCCGCCGGAGTCGATCACCTGCGCGGTGTAGAGCCCGTGGATCCGCTGGGCGTTGGAGACCTCCTGCGCGAAGCGGCGGCGGAACTCGCTGTCCTCGGCGAACTCCGGGCGGACCACCTTGAGCGCCACCGGCCGGCCGCCGGGCGTGTAGGAGAGGTAGACCCGGCCCATGCCGCCGGCCCCGAGCCGGGCGAACAGCCGGTAGCCGCCCACCTCCCTCGGGTCGTCCGGGTGCAGCGGCTGGAAGACCGGTGGGAGCGGGGTGGCTGAGGCGTCCCTCGGCGTGTCGGCGGTCATGCGGTAGATCCCCCTGGGATAGCGGTGAGGTCGTCCGACCGCGTCCCGGGCTCGTTGACGGCGGCCCCGACGACGGTCTGGCGAGGCTTAACCTATCGACCCGTCAGTCTTCCCCGCAGGTCGGTACCGCTTTGGTTGCAGAGCTGGGACCTTCGCACACGCCGCGGTGATACGCCTCCGGCCCCCCGTGCGGCCCTGGGGACCAGGGATGCGCGGGGGGCCGGAGGTGCGACGGTGCCGGAGTCCGACCGGGGAGGGTCAGATGGTGAAGATCTCCTCCAGCAGCGACTGCTGCTCGGCGGCGTGACGCTTGGCCGAGCCGACCGCGGGGGCCGAGGAGGCCGGGCGGGCGACGCGGCGCAGGCGGGCGCCGTTGGCACTGCGGCCGATGACGACCTGGAGGTGGTCGACCAGGTTCATCGCGATGAACGGCCAGGCACCCTGGTTGGCCGGCTCCTCCTGGGCCCAGACGAACTGGACGTCCTCGCCGTAGCGGGCCAGCTCCTCCTGGAGCTCGGCCACCGGCAGCGGGTAGAGCCGCTCGACCCGGACGATCGCCGTGTCGGTGACGCCGCGCTCGGTGCGGGCCGCCTCGACGTCGTAGTAGAACTTGCCGGCGGTGATGACCACCTTCCGGACGTTCGCCGGGTCGACGGTGTTGTCACCGATGACCGGGCGGAACGAGCCGGACGTGAACTCCTCGGTGGCGCTCGCCGCGGCCTTCAGACGCAGCATCGACTTCGGGGTGAAGACGACCAGCGGCTTGTGGTGCGGGTTGTGCGCCTGCCAGCGGAGCAGGTGGAAGTAGTTCGACGGCAGGGTCGGCATGGCGACCGTCATGTTGTTCTGCGCGCACAGCTGGAGGAAGCGCTCCGGGCGCGCGGACGAGTGGTCCGGGCCCTGGCCCTCGTAGCCGTGCGGCAGCAGCAGGGTGACGCCCGAGTGCTGGCCCCACTTCTGCTCGGCGGAGGCGATGTACTCGTCCACCACGGTCTGGGCGCCGTTGACGAAGTCGCCGAACTGCGCCTCCCACATGACCAGCGCGTTCGGGCGGGTCAGCGAGTAGCCGTACTCGAAGCCCATGGCCGCGTACTCGGACAGCAGGCTGTCGTAGACGGTGTAGCGGGCCTGGTCCTCGGTGAGGTACTGCAGCGGGGTGTAGTCGTCGCCGGTCTGGCGGTCGATCAGGACGGCGTGCCGCTGGCCGAAGGTGCCGCGGCGGCTGTCCTGGCCGGCCAGGCGGACCGGGTGGCCCTCCATGAGCAGCGAGCCGATGGCGAGGGTCTCGCCCGTCGCCCAGTCGATGGTGTTGTCCTCGACCGAGGCGGCCCGGCGCTGGAGCTGCGGCAGCAGGCGCGGGTGGACGGTCAGCCAGTCCGGCAGGTTGACCTGGGAGGCGGCGATCCGCTTGACCATCTCCTGGGAGATGCCGGTCTGGATGTTGACCGGGAAGTCGGCGACCGGCTTGCCGTTGGTGGCGGGGGCCGGGGCCTGGGCGGCGTCGCGGACCTCCGCGAAGACCTTCTCCAGCTGGCCCTGGAAGTCCTGGAGCGCCTGCTCCGCCTCTTCCATGGTGATGTCGCCGCGACCGATCAGACCCTCGGTGTAGAGCTTGCGCACCGAGCGCTTCTTGTCGATCAGGTCGTACATCAGCGGCTGGGTGAACGACGGGTTGTCGGCCTCGTTGTGACCGCGGCGGCGGTAGCAGATGAGGTCGATCACGACGTCCTTGTGGAACGTCTGGCGGAACTCGAAGGCGAGCCGCGCGACGCGGACCACGGCCTCCGGGTCGTCACCGTTCACGTGGAAGATCGGGGCCTCGATCATCCGGGCCACGTCGGTGCAGTACATCGAGGAGCGCGAGGACGCCGGGGCGGCGGTGAAGCCGACCTGGTTGTTCACCACGACGTGCACGGTGCCGCCGGTGCGGTAGCCGCGCAGCTGCGACATGTTCAGGGTCTCCGCGACGACGCCCTGGCCGGCGAAGGCCGCGTCGCCGTGGATCTGGATCGGCAGCACCGGGAAGGTCGTGCCGCCCTGGTCCAGGATGTCCTGCTTGGCGCGGGCGATGCCCTCGACGACCGGGTCCACGGCCTCCAGGTGGGAGGGGTTCGCGGCGAGCGAGACCTTGATGGTCTCGCCGTCCAGGCCGGTGAAGGTGCCCTCGGAGCCGAGGTGGTACTTCACGTCGCCGGAGCCGTGCATGGACTTCGGGTCGAGGTTGCCCTCGAACTCGCCGAAGATCTTGCCGTACGGCTTGCCGACGATGTTGGCCAGCACGTTCAGACGGCCGCGGTGGGCCATGCCGATGACGGCCTCGTCCAGGCGGTGCTCGGCCGCCGAGTCGATGGTGGCGTCCAGCAGCGGGATGAGCGACTCGCCGCCCTCCAGCGAGAAGCGCTTCTGCCCGACGTACTTGGTCTGCAGGAAGGTCTCGAAGGCCTCGGCGGAGTTCAGGCGGCGCAGGATGCGCAGCTGCTCCTCGCGCTCCGGCTTCGTGTACGGCTTCTCCACGCGCTCCTGCAGCCACTTGCGCTGCTTCGGGTCCTGGATGTGCATGTACTCGATGCCGACGGTGCGGCAGTAGGTGTTCCGCAGCAGGCCGAGGATGTCGCGGAGCTTCATCATCCGCTGGCCGCCGAAGCCGCCGACCGCGAACTCGCGCTCCAGGTCCCACAGGGTGAGGCCGTGGGTGGTGACGTCCAGGTCGGGGTGCTTGCGCTGCTTGTACTCCAGCGGGTCGGTGTCGGCCATGAGGTGGCCGCGGACCCGGTAGGAGTGGATCAGCTCGATGACGCGCGCGGTCTTGTTGACCTCGTCGTCGTGGGTGGTGGCGACGTCGGTGGCCCAGCGGACCGGCTCGTACGGGATCCGCAGCGACTCGAAGATCTCGTCGTAGAAGCCGTTCTCGCCGAGCAGCAGGCGGTGGATCTCGCGCAGGAACTCGCCGGACGCCGCACCCTGGATGACGCGGTGGTCGTAGGTCGAGGTCAGCGTCATGATCTTGGAGACGCCGAGCCGGGACAGGGTCTCCGGGGCGGAGCCCTGGAACTCGGCCGGGTACTCCATGGCGCCGACGCCGACGATGGTGCCCTGGTTCTGCATCAGGCGCGGCACGGAGTGCACGGTGCCGATGCCGCCGGGGTTGGTCAGCGAGACCGTGACGCCGGTGAAGTCGTCCATGGTCAGCTTGTTGGCGCGGGCCCGGCGGACGATGTCCTCGTAGGCCTGCCAGAAGCCGAAGAAGTCGAGGGTCTCGGCCTTCTTGATGGCCGCGACGACGAGCTGGCGGTCGCCGTTCGGCTTGACCAGGTCGATGGCCAGGCCGAGGTTCACGTGCTCCGGCTTGACCAGGTAGGACTTGCCGTTCTCCACCTTGTAGCTGTTGTTCATCCCGGGGGAGGCCTTGACGGCCTGCACCAGGGCGTACCCGATCAGGTGGGTGAAGGAGACCTTGCCACCACGGGCGCGCTGCAGGTGGTTGTTGATGACGATGCGGTTGTCGATCAACAGCTTGGCCGGGACGGCGCGGACCGAGGTCGCGGTCGGCACCTCCAGCGAGGCGTCCATGTTGGTCGCGACGGCCTTCGCCGGGCCGCGGAGCGGGACCAGCTCGGGGCCGGTCGCGTCGGTGGCGGGCGCAGCGGCCGGGGCGGCGGCCTTGGGGGCCGGAGGCGCGGCGGGGGCTGCGGCGAGCGGCGCGGCCGGGGCCGGGGCCGAGACCGGGGCCGCGGCGGCCGGAGCTGCCGGGGCGGCGGGCGCTGCCGGAGCCGGCGCTGCCGGGGCCGGAGCCGCCGGAGCAGCAGCGGCGGCGGGCGCGGGGGCGGCGGCGGGGGTCGGCGTGGGGCCGACCTGGGTCGCGGCCTGGGTCACTGGGGTCACCTCGGTACCGGGCTTGTAGTCGGCGAAAAAGTCCCACCAGGCTCGGTCGACCGAGTTCGGGTCCTGGAGGTACTGCTGGTAGATCTCGTCGACGAGCCACTCATTGGGGCCGAAGCCCGTGGAGCTTGCCGAGCTGTTGGAGGTTTCATGGGACTGTGGCGACACGGCGGCAACCGCCCTCTTCCGCTTCCTTTTGGGATGTTTGGACAGCGGGGATTAAGGCTACGCCTCTGACCAGTGATCGCGCAGTCCCCGGGGCCCAGGCGTCGCCCAGATCACAGTGCTGACCTGCAGGTTGGCTGAAAATGTGCGTTAGAAGGCCGCATCGGAGGGGAACCGATCGCGCCTGATCGCGCCCCATATGTGGGCAAAAGCGGACAAAAGTATTCGATTGACCGGCGGACTCCGCCGCGCATGTCTGTGTCGCTTCTGTGACATGCGGGCGAAGTCCGCTCGACGCGAACATCGCGGCGACCTCCGACGGAACCGCCTGCGGGACACCGGCGGGATCACCGGCGCGCTCACCGGGGTGAACGCGGACGCGAGCGCCGTCGGGGCCGCCGGCGGGGCCGGCGCGGGGCCGCCCGCGCGGTCAGCGCGGGCCGGGCAGCCGGACCGCGATCCGGCAGCCGCGTTCGGCCTCGGCGACCTCGATCCGCCCGCCGTGCAGGTCCACCGCCCAGCGGGCGATGGCCAGGCCCAGCCCGGTGCCGCCGTCGGCACCCGGCCCGGCCCCCGTGGCGGTGCCGCTGCGGCTGAACCGCTCGAAGACCCTGGTCCGGTCGGCCGCCGGGATGCCCGGACCCTCGTCCTCCACCTCCAGCAGGAGCCCGCCCGGCATGTCGCCGGGCCGGGCGCGGACCGTCACGGTGCCGCCCGGCGGGGAGTGCTTGCAGGCGTTGTCGACCAGGTTGGCGACCACCTGGTGGAGCCGTTCCGGGTCGGCGACGCCGGTCAGGCCGGCCGGGCTGACCTCCAGGGCGAGCCGGACGTCGCCCCGGCGGGAGAACGCCCCGCCGGCCGTCGCGCCGTCCACGGTGACCCCGCGCAGCACGCCGTCCAGGAACTCGCGCACCTCGAAGGGGCGGGCGTCCAGGTCGACCACGCCGTCGTCGATCTTGGACAGGTCGAGCAGGTGGGCGACCAGCCGGCCGAGCCGTTCGGTCTGTTCCAGCGCGGCACCCAGGGTCGCCGGGTTCGGCTGGACCACGCCGTCGACCACGTTCTCCAGCACGGCGTGCAGCGCGGCGATCGGCGTGCGAAGTTCGTGCGAGACGTTGGCGACGAGCTCGCGGCGGTGGCGGTCGGCGGCTCCGAGATCGGCCGCCATCTGGTTGAAGGTCGCCGCCAGCTCGCCGATCTCGTCGCGCGAGTTCACCTCGACCCGGCGGGTGTAGTCGCCGGAGGCCATCGCGCGGGCGGCGGCGGTCATGTCGCGCAGCGGGGCGGTCAGCCCGTGCGCGAGGAACTGCATGAAGAGCAGCGAGGCGATCATCGAGAAGATCATGATGATCCGGATCTGGGTCTCGGACCGGATCGCCACGACCACCATGCCGGTGGCCAGGAAGACCGAGACGATCACCAGGAGGGCGAGTTTGCCCTTGATGGAGCGGACCGGGTCGAGCGGCCGGATGTCGGCCCAGACCCGGCGGGCGGCACGCGTGGCCAGCGTGGGCGGCCTGCTGCCGGTGGTGTCCCCGTTGCGTTGCTGTGGAAAGGTCATTGGTCCCCTGTGAATCCCCCGCGTGCTGTGATCCCTCGGGTGGCGCGCACGGCGGTTCGGGACACGGGCCCCCCGGAGGCCCGCCGCCCGAGGCGCCGCTAGGAGAGCGGGGCCTCCAGCGCGTACCCGACACCGTGGACGGTGCGGATCCAGCTGGCGCCGATCTTGCGGCGGAGCGCCTTGACGTGGCTGTCGACGGTCCGGGTTCCGGACGCGTCGGTCCAGTCCCACACCTCGGCCAGCAGCTGCTCGCGGGTGAGCACCGCGCGCGGCTGTGCGGCCAGGCAGGCGAGCAGGTCGAACTCGGTCGGCGTCAGGTGGACGTCGCCCGCGGCCAGCCGGACCCGGCGCTGGACGTGGTCGATCTCCAGCTCGCCGAAGCGCAGCGAGCCCAGTGCGGGCGTCCGGGCGGCCTGCTGGGCGCGCTCGACGCGGCGCAGCAGCACGTTGACCCGGGCGGCCAGTTCGCGCATGGAGAAGGGCTTGGTCATGTAGTCGTCGGCACCGACGCCGAGGCCGACCAGCAGGTCCGTCTCGTCGTCGCGCGCGGTGAGCATCAGGACCGGGACCGGGCGCTGGGCCTGGATCCGGCGGCACACCTCCAGCCCGTCGAAGCCGGGCAGCATGATGTCGAGGACGACGAGGTCGGGCTGCCAGGTGTGGAAGCCGTCGACGGCGCCGGGCCCGTCGTGGGCCACGGCGACCTTGAAGCCCTCCGCGCCCAGCCGGGCCGCGATGGACTCGGCGATCGTGGGCTCGTCCTCCACCACCAGCACTCTGCGCTGGCTGCTCACCGTGCCGCCGTTGTTCTGGTGGTCCTGCTGAATTTCTGTCACGGTCACGCCACCGCCCCCAGGGCTGCGGGCCGGCCACCTGTGGGGATGGCGAGGCTCCGCTCGTAGTCTTGTTCCGTCGTGGACTGTGCCGGGTCCGCCGTCCCGTCGCGCGTGCGGCGTCGGAGGGCGGGTGTGGACCGCCCTTCTCTTCCGCACACTCCGCAGCGTACGGACAGAGGATGCTTCCCGGCAGGCGGACCGGACGTTTCCGGCCCGTGGACCGGCCTGTCGGACCGGTTTCCGGACCCACTCGGAAGTGGGCACGGGCCGATACCTTACCCGGCGATTTTTCACTCAGTAACGGTACGTATGCACATGAGTTGACACCAACCCGCCGGTCAGGGGCGCCGCCCCCCTGCGGGGAGGGGGATGGTCTGGACCAATGTCGGGTCTCTGCCGGTATCGGAATACTCACGGCATTTTCCCAGCCGGCTCCCAGGAGCCGGACGTACCGTGGCCACGACAAGTCGTGGAGGTGGGATCGCCGGAGCCCGCCGGTACGTTGGCCACCGGGCGGGGCCGGTGGCTGCGGCGTCTGAGCGGAGGCGGCATGACGGGGCGACGGATCGGCGCCGGGCAGGGCGGGCCGCCGTACGGGATGCTCCGCCACGGGCTGCGGGCCGGCCCGCTCGCCTGGGTGCTGGCCCGGGTGCCGACCCCCCGGCGCAACCCCTTCGCGCTCGGCTACCTCGCCGTGGTCGCCACCACCACCACGTTCGCGATGCTCGCCGATCCGGAGCTGGTGGCCCGCCTCCAGGAGGCGTCCAGCTCGGACGGGCACAACCTGTTGCACCATCCGCTGCGCGCGCTCCTGCTCAGTGGCTTCTGGGTGGCCGGCACGGTCTGGATGCCCTACCTGTGGGCCTTCGCCCTGACCGTCGCGCCACTGGAGCGCCGGGTCGGGGCGGTCCGCGCCGCGGTGGTCTTCGCGGCCGGGCACGTCACGGCCACCCTGCTCTCCCAGGCCGTGGTGATCACCGCGGTGGAGACCGGGCGACTGGAGACCGCGGCGCTCGACCACCTGGACATCGGGGTCAGCTACGGCGTGCTGGCCAGCCTCGGCGCACTGGCCGGGCTGCTCCCCCTGCCCGGCCGGGTGTTCGGCCTGGGTCTGGCCGGCGCGCTGATCGCCGAGCAGATCGCGACCGACCGCGACCTGGTCACCGGCGTCGGGCACCCGGTGGCGCTGCTGGCCGGGGTGGCGCTCTGGCGCTGGCTGCGCCGCTGGGACGGCCACGGGCCGGGGCGCGGCCGGGCGGTCGCGCCGGCCGCCGGGGTGCCGGCGCCGGTGGCCGCGCGCGGCCGGACCGCGGTGCTGGACCGGCTGTAGGTGCCCGGCCGGCCGTCGCCCGGCGGCTTCGGCGGCGGCGGTCGCCTTCCGGTGGTGTGGCTCCGGTGCCGCTCCGGTGTCGTTCCGGTGCCGCTTTCCGATCGAGCTCCTCCGGGTGCAGCCCACGGCCGTCCGTCTCCGTCCGTCTCCGTCCTTCCGGCCGTCCTTCGGGCCGGCGCCCCCGGCCGACGGCGCCCGGACGCCGCCGCAGCCACCCCGGGAGGCGTCTTTTTGACAGCCCCCGCGCGCGCTCCCTGCGCCGACTCCGCGTTCGCTCACGGCGAACAACCGGCGGGGAACATCCGGCGCCCGCAGATCCTTAGTCAGGTCGACTCAAGTTCGCTGACTGGGGAGAGATCATGGCATCGACGTCCACACCGCTCACCCTGCCCGTGCTGCCGCTCGACGACGAGGTCGTGCTCCCGGGCATGGTCGTCCCGCTGGACCTGAAGGACACCGAGGTCCGCGCCGCCGTCGAGGCCGCCCGCGCCGCGGCCGGGACGGGCAAGCCCCAGGTCCTGCTCGTCCCGAGGGTCGACGGCTCGTACGCGGCCGCCGGCACCCTCGCCACCGTCGAGCAGGTCGGCCGGCTGGCGGACGGCGACCCGGCCGCGCTGGTCCGCGCGGTGCGGCGGGTGCGGATCGGCGTCGGCACCACCGGGCCCGGCGCCGCGCTCTGGGTCGAGACCACGCCGTTCCGCGAGTCCTCGGCCGGCACCCCCGTGGCCGGGCGGGCCGCCGAGCTGGTCAGGGACTACAAGAACCTCTCCACCCAGTGGCTGCGCAAGCGCGGCGCCTGGCAGATCGTCGACCGGGTCGCCGCCATCGAGGACGTCGGCGAGCTCGCCGACAACATCGGCTACGCGCCCTTCGTCACCGCCGAGCAGAAGCTCAAGGTGCTGCTGGAGGCCGACCAGGTCGCCCGACTGGAGTACGCGCTCGGCCTGCTCCGCGACCACCTCGCCGAGGAGGAGGTCAACGACACCATCCGCAAGGACGTCGAGGAGGGCGTGGCCAAGCAGCAGAAGGAGTTCCTGCTCCGCCGCCAGCTGGAGGCCGTCCGCAAGGAGCTGGCGGAGCTGAACGGCGACCCGGCCGACGAGGAGGACGACTACCGCGCCCGGGTCGAGGCCGCGGGCCTCCCGGAGAAGGTGCGCGAGGCCGCGCTCAAGGAGGTCGACAAGCTGGAGCGGGCGAGCGACCAGTCGCCGGAGGGCTCCTGGATCCGCACCTGGCTGGACACCGTCCTGGAGCTGCCCTGGAACGAGCGGACCGAGGACGCCTACGACATCGTCGGCGCCCGCGCGGTGCTGGACGCCGACCACGCCGGCCTGGCCGACGTGAAGGACCGCATCGTCGAGTACCTCGCGGTCCGCAAGCGCCGGGCCGAGCAGGGGCTCGGGCCGGTCGGTGCCGACGTCGGTGCCGGTGCCGGCAGCGACGGCAAGGAGCGGCGGGACGGCGCGCTGCCCCGGAAGGGCGGCGGAGGGCGACGGGCCGGCGGGGCGGTGCTCGCGCTGGTCGGCCCGCCCGGCGTCGGCAAGACCTCGCTCGGCGAGTCGGTGGCCCGGGCGATGGGCCGCAGCTTCGTGCGGGTCTCGCTCGGCGGCATCCGGGACGAGGCGGAGATCCGCGGCCACCGGCGCACCTACGTCGGCGCGCTGCCCGGGCGGCTGGTCCGCGCCATCAAGGAGGCCGGCTCGATGAACCCGGTCGTCCTGCTCGACGAGATCGACAAGGTCGGCTCCGACTACCGGGGCGACCCGGCCGCCGCCCTGCTGGAGGTGCTCGACCCGGCCCAGAACCACACCTTCCGGGACCACTACCTGGAGGTCGAGCTGGACCTCTCCGACGTCGTCTTCCTCGCCACCGCCAACGTGCTGGAGGCCATCCCCGAGCCGCTGCTCGACCGGATGGAACTCGTCCGGCTCGACGGCTACACCGAGGACGAGAAGGTCGTCATCGCCCGTGACCACCTGCTCCCGCGTCAGCTGGAGCGGGCCGGCCTCCGGGACGAGGAGGTCACCGTCGACGAGACCGCACTGCGCCGGCTGGCCGGCGAGTACACCCGCGAGGCCGGCGTCCGGACCCTCGAACGCTCGATCGCCCGGGTGCTGCGCAAGATCGCCGCACAGAGCGAGCTGGGCGAGCGCGAGCTGCCCGTCAGGATCGGCGCCGACGACCTGCGCGCCCTGATCGGCCGCCCGCACCACGTCCCGGAGGCCGCCCAGGAGCCGGCCGAGCGGCGCACCGCCGTCCCCGGGGTGGCGACCGGCCTGGCGGTCACCGGCGCCGGCGGCGACGTCCTCTACATCGAGGCCTCGCTCGCGGACGCCGAGACCGGCGGCACCGGGCTGACCCTGACCGGCCAGCTGGGCGACGTCATGAAGGAGTCCGCCCACATCGCGCTCTCCTACCTGCGCTCGCGCGGAGCCGAACTGGAGCTGCCGGTCACCTCGCTGCGCGACCGCGGCGTGCACCTGCACGTCCCGGCCGGGGCCGTGCCCAAGGACGGTCCGAGTGCCGGCATCACCATGACCACGGCGCTGGCCTCGCTGCTCTCCGGCCGCAAGGTGCGCACCGACGTGGCGATGACCGGTGAGGTGTCGCTGACCGGGCGGGTGCTGCCGATCGGCGGGGTGAAGCAGAAGCTGCTCGCCGCCGACCGGGCCGGCGTCACCACGGTGATCATCCCCCGGCGGAACGAGGCCGACCTGGACGACGTCCCGGCCGAGGTGCTGGAGCGCCTCACCGTCCACCCGGTCTCGGACGTCCGGGAGGTGCTGAGGCTGGCCCTGGAGCCGGCCGAGGTGCTGGTCGCGGCCGCCTGAGGCGGCGCCGGGCGGCCACCGGCAGGGCGCCGACGGCCCCGGGACAGGCCCGAACGGCTCCGGGACAGGCCCGGCGGAGTACTCCTCCGCCGGGCCACCGGCGTGCCCGGACGGCGGACGGGTTCCGGCGGGAACGGCGGCGGGCCCCGTGCCAGACTGCGGAGATGGCGTCCCCCACGCAGCGCGTCCTGGCCCGGGTGCCGGCCGGGCTGCGCCCGGTCCTGCTCCGGCACCGGAGGCTGGTGAAGTTCCTGCTGGTCGGCAGCGGGTGCTTCGCCCTGACCGTGGTGATCAACTACTCGCTGCGGCTCACCCTGCTGGCGCACAAGCCGGTGGTGGCCCTCACCGTGGCGACCGTGGTGGCCACCGTCGTCTCCTACGTGTTCAACCGCCGGTGGGCCTTCCGGGCGAACGGCCGGCAGCGCGAGGCACTGCTCTACTTCCTGGTCAGCGTGGCGGCGATCGCCGTCAACGACGTCCCGCTGATCGTCTCGCGGTACATGCTGAACCTGCGGGAGCCCTGGGTCAGCCCCTTCGCCCAGGAACTGGCCGACTTCCTCAGCGGGATGGTCCTGGGCACCTTCGTGGCGATGCTCTTCCGGTTCTGGGCCATGCAGCGGTGGGTGTTCCGGCTCGCCGAGCCCGCCTCCACCCGGGTGGAGCAACCCTGACGGCAGGCCCCCGCGTCCGGCCCGCGCTCCTCCGGCCGGCCCGTCGACCGGCCCGTCGACCGGCCCCCGACCGGCCGGGAGCGGTCGGCGAAACCGGGCTACGCTGCAAACGAGTCTGCGGAAGCCGATCGGGGTGATGGCGATGCGCGAGACGGACGGTCTCCGGTCAGGGCCCGCCAGCCAGCAGGGCATGCGCCGGGCCAACCTGGCGCTGGTGCTCGGGGTCATCGCGCGCGCCCCGCGCTCCCGGGCCGAGGTCGCCGCCGACACCGGGCTGACCAGGGCGGCCGTCTCCTCGCTCGCCGAGGAGCTGATCGCGGCCGGCCTGGTGGTCGAGGAGGGCCCGTCGGCCCCCAGCGGCAAGGTCGGCCGACCCGGCACGGCGCTCGGCCTCCACCCGGACGGCCCCGGGGGCCTCGGCGCCGAGATCGGCGTGGAGCACCTGGGCGCCTGCGTGGTCGACCTGCGCGGCGAGGTCCGGGCCTGGCGACGGCAGGAGATCCGCAACCGGGGCCGGCATCCCGCCGCCGTCATGGCCGACCTGGCCGAGCTGCTCCGCCGCGCCGCCGCCGACGCCGGACTGCGCCCGGCCGGGCTGACCCTGGCCGTGCCCGGACTGGTCGGCGGCGACGGGGCGATGCTCCAGCGGGCCGCCAACCTCGGCTGGCGGGACGTCCCGGTCACCGCCGAGCTGCGGCTCGCACTGCGCGCCGCCAATGCCGACGAACTGGCCGAGCTGCCGATCCTGGCCGACAACGAGGCCAACCTCGGCGGGCTCGCCGAACTCTGGCTGGGCGGCGGGCCGGAACACTTCCTGCACGTCTCGGCCGAGGCCGGTGTCGGCTCGGCGATCGTGGTCGGCGGCCGGCTGCTGCGCGGGGTGCGCGGCTACGCGGGCGAGCTGGGCCACGTCCCCGTCCACCCGGACGGGCCGCGCTGCGCCTGCGGGGCGACCGGCTGCCTGGAGCAGTACGCGGGGGAGGCGGCGGTGATGCGCCAGGCCGGTCTGGAGGGGATCCGCGGCGACTGGGTGGCGCTGCTCGCCGAGCGCGCCGCCGCGGGGGACGAGGAGGTGGTGGCGGCGCTGGCCGGGGCGGGCGCCGCGCTGGGCATCGCCTCGGCGGGTGCGGTCAACCTGCTCGACCCGGCGGAGGTGGTGCTGGGCGGCGGCTACGCGCAGCTGGCGCCCTGGCTGGTGCCGGCGATGAGGGCCGAGCTGGCCGCCCGGGTGACCGTCCGCCCCTGGACGGACGAGCGGCTGACGGTCTCCCGGCTGGGCCGCCGCGGCCCCCTGCTGGGGGCCGCGGTCGGCGTGGTCC
>NZ_JBHXKE010000141.1:0-24458 GCF_042722765.1 Kitasatospora sp. NPDC058406 | reverse complement strand
GGCCTTCGGCATGCCCCACACCCGCACACGACCACTACGCGTTACCAACATCATCGACCCGGCTCAGCAGGGCCCAACTGAAACGCGGAGGCTAGACGACGGGGGGATGTACGAGCGGGTGATCGCTGTGAACGGTCTGGACGAGGAGCGGCTGATGCGGGTCGTCGCCTGACAGGACGGCCACAGCGGTTCCCCGAATCACAAGGGCAGTGCCCGCCGGCGTGATGAGGACGGCGCGGACGCGCTCCTTCGGCATGATGGCCTCCGAGGTGGCTCTGAGGGCAGTTACTTGGCCTACCAGCCGCTCAGGCTGGAACCCAGGTGCGTGTCTCGTTGACGGCTTCCTTGTTTCGGAGCGCGTCGGCGAGGTCGATGTCCAGGCGGTTGGCGATGGCGCAGACGTAAATAAGCACGTCGGCCAGCTCCTCGCCGACCGCGCCGACCTTCGAGTTCGGGTCGAGCCGCATTCCCTCACTCTTGCGGATGGCTTTGAAGACCTCGCCGACTTCTTCGCCGAGCTGGAGGCATTGCTCGATAACCGGCCGACCACTGAACCCTCTCTCGACTTCCATGTCAGCTACGTATTGCTGAATTTCTTCGAGCGACTGGTTCTTTTCGAGGGGAAGCACGCAGAGCCTCGCTGTACGGTCGGGTCCTCAGAGCGTCGGGGCAGCAGGTTAGCAGTCAATTCATGATCGCCTGCGCGGGTTCCCTGACCGGTCGTCATGCCTGGCCGGGGCTCGCCGGCAGATCCAGCTGGCCCGGAATCGTGGGTGTGCGGCCGGGCCTGCTGGAGGTCCAGCCCTGCCGCAGGACTCGCGTGAGGCGGTCGGCGTGAGCCTTCGTGGCGGTTCGGATCTGCGGGGTGGTCCGCCCTCTGGCCAGGTTCGTGGTGACTCGGCGCCCGGCTTCGTCCCAGGCCCAGGTCCCGATGACCTGGCCGTCGTGGAGGACCGTGGGCAGGACCTCGCCGATCTGGTTGAAGGCACGCCGAGCAGGGAGGTCCGTGAGGTAGCGGGGGCGGGTCTCGAAGTACGCCTTGAGTGCGACGTCTTCGTGGGCGAGGAAGTTCACCCCGCTGCGGTGGCTGTCCGGCTCGGCGGCCAGGAACTCGTCGAGGCGGTCGGCGAACATGTACTGCGGCTGGTCGCTCCAGCTGGTGGTCACCGCGACGACCTCGCGGGTGCCGGCGGCGAGCGCGGCGGTGATGGCGGCCCGGGACAGTGCCGACCACCAGACGGCGTCGGCGAGGGAGGCCGGGCCGTAGCGGTCGAAGTACGTTTCGATCAGGAGGGCCGTCGCCTGCTGCCGGTCGAGGCCGAGATCGGCTTCGGGGTACGCCTGCTTGGTCAGGGCGAAGGTCCGCAGCTCCCGGTTCCAGGCGTCGGAGGCGTTCAGGTACGCGATGCCTCCTCGCTCCCAGGACAGCTTGAGGGCAAGGCGTGCCTGCGGGGTGCTGATGGCGCGCCGGGCGAGGCGGCCTTCGATCTCGCGGTGATGGAGGGGGCCGTGCGCGTCGAGGAGGACCGCGAGTTCTTCGCCGGCCGCTTCGACGTCCGCAAGGTGCTCTTGGCCGTTGACGACGGCCCGTAGGGCGTCGCGCTCGCGGTAGTGGCGGGTGGCTGCGTGGGCGGCGGAGGCGAGTTCCAGGGGGAGCGTGTGGAGGGTCTTGCGCATGCAGCGCACCGTCATGACGCGCTCGCGCGTGGGTTGGGTGAACAGGCTGGTCGCCACGTCCGCGCCAGCGCTGCGGGCGGCGACGGTGGCGAACGGCGAGGGGAGGCGTGCGGCGTGCAGGCCGAGGCTGGCCCGCGCGATCATCTCCACCGAATCGAATCGGGTGTCGTCCGCGAGACCCTGGCGCCGCAGGGTCCAGTTCCACAGACCCCGCGACGCCGCGTCGTCCAGCGAGTGAATTGTTAATTCAGAACTGAAAGCCGTGGGCATGGGCGGATCCTAGCACGAGCACGCCGCCGCAAATTCACCCCTGCGAATTCCACCCGGCTTCCACGAATTCCCGAAGCCTGGCGTGTGAGGTTTCGACTTCCGCCCATTGCTGGTCGTTTCCCCACCACCTTTCGTCATTATGGTGGATGTGGAATTTCGACCAGTTGCCGTCCCAGTCGGGCTGGAGGTGGGTGCCGCGGACCCCATGGAGGTCGGCCTGCTCGTAGACCTCGGTGCCAGGCAGGGGCACGAAGCGGAACAGGGAGACCCTGGCGACGGCGGCGCCGAGCTCTTCGAGGAGGCTGACGGTCTCCTCGGTCGTCTCGGTGTTCTCCCCGGGGAAGCCGTGGATGACGAAGACCTTCGCGGCGATCCCCGCGTCGTTGGTCAGGTGGATGGCCCGCTTGATCTGCTCCCGCTTGGTGTTCTTGCGCATCGCCTTCAGCAGACGTTCGCTGCCCGACTCCATGCCGTACTTGATCTCGATGCAGCCGGAGCGGGCCATCCTGGCGATCAGCTCCTTGTCCACGGTGTCGACCCGGGACAGGGCCGACCAGCGCAGGCGCAGGTGGGCGATGTGGTCGCAGATGTCTCCGACCTTCTGCCTCGCCACGATGAAGTTGTCGTCCACGATGGCGAAGCCCTCGATGCCGTACGCCTCAACCAGGTGCTCCAGCTCGGCCAGGGCGCTCGCGCCGCTGCGGTACTGGATGCGGGTCTGCCCGGCGGCGCAGAACGAGCACGGGAACGGGCAGCCCCTGGAGAGCATCGTGTGCGCTATCCGCAGGTTGGTGCCGGCGAGACGGTCGGTGATCACGATGTCCTGCCGCGGCAGGAGGTGGCGGGCCGGGAGCGGGAGGTCGTCTATGTTGCGGATCAGCGGCCGTTTGGCGGTGCGCCGGATCTGGTCGCCGTCCGGGTAGAGGATGCCCGGCACTGCCGCTAGGTCGCGGCGGCGGTGCTGCGCCAGGATGGCCAGGATCGTCTCCTCCGACTCCCCGTCGGCGGCGACGTGGGCGCCGAAGTCGCGCAGGCTGGACTCGGGGTAGAAGTTGCAGTGGACGCCTCCGACCATCACCAGGGCGTCGTCGCGGATCGCGGACTGCCGGCGGGCCTGGAGCATGACGCCGTAGGTGGCCGAGGACGCCAGGCTGAACCCGACGGCGTCGAAGCCGCTCAGATCCAGCGCGGTCCGGTGGGGTGTGACCTTCTCGATCACCACCTCGTGCCCGGCCTGCTCGCAGACCGCGGCCAGATACAGCACCCCGAACGGGGGGAACTCCTTGCGTTCCTCGCGGAAGCGCGCCATGTCGTAGACCTCGGGGTACAGCAACGCGACTCGCATGTGTCTGCTCCTTCTTCGGTCCCGGAGTTCTCTGTTCACAGGCTGAGCCGGGCGGACACCAGCCGGGCGATGGCCTGCTGCACCGCCTCGGCGTCCTGGCTGCCGATGTCGTAGCGGCAGACGGGGTAGCCCTTGGCGGCCAGTTCGTCGGCCACGCGCTCGAAGAGCTCCACTTCCCGTCGCTTCACCGGATCGTCGGCATGATGAAAGCGGCTGTGGTTGCCGCGCTTGGCAGCCCGTTCGGCGCACAGCTGCCAGGCGCCGGTCAGGAAGACCGCCAGGGTCGGCCACGGCAGATCCCGGTGGGTGCTCCAGACGAAGTCGGCCGGAACCCCGTCGAGTTGGTCGAGCACCAGGGAGGACGGCAGGTAGCGGTCGCAGACCACCACTTCGCCGCGCCCGAGGGCCGGGGCGATCATGGTCTCCACGTGGTGGTACCGGTCGGCTGCGATCAGGCACGACAGGACCCGCCCGTGGAAGTCGTGGGTGCCGAACCGGGCCAGCGCGCCGATCTGCCCGCCGGAGGGCTCGGTGGTGCACGCCACCGTTCGCCCTCGTTCGGCGATGAATTTCTCCAGGAACCGGGCCAGGGTGGACTTGCCCACCCCGCTCGGCCCGTCCACCGTGATGAACACGCCCGTGTCGCCGTCCACACCGACCACCCCCACCAGGGACCGCAGTTCTGCCGACTCTCCATGAGAGCGCGCCCTAACTCGAAGCAGAAGTGAGCGAATTGGGGATTTTCTGGGATTTCGGATGGGACGGATCTGGTACCGGGCTGGGACTTCCCCAGGTCAGGCGGCCCCGAGGAGGGCGCGTACGGCCTGGAGGTAGACGGCGTAGACGGTGGGCAGTTCCGCGAGGCTCGCCCGCTCGTCGATTCCGTGCAGTCTCTCGTACGGCACACCGAACCCGGCGGTGCTCCGGATTCCCTCCCTCATCAGGAGGTTGCCGATGTTCGAGGGCCCTGCCACCTTGGCCCCCACGTCCAGCCCAAGGTTCCGTGCGGCGGCGAACAGAGCTGCTGCCGGTTCGTCGTCCGGCCGCAGTCGGAAGGGAGCCAGCAGGCGACCTGCACCACCTCCGTCGAGCGGGGCACCGGCAGGTCGGCGTCGAGCCGGGCAGCGGCCTTGCGGACCAGTTTCTCGGCATCCCCGGTGGGCCGTGAGGCGCCGGACGGCGCCGCCGACCCCGAATCCGGCCGGGCGCCCCTCCGGCAGGCGTTCCACCGCCTCACCGCTCCCGCCGGCGGCGACCGGCGACGCAGCGCCCGCAACGCCGGAGCGGGGCGGGAACCGCACGTCCCGGCGGTGCGACGCCTCCTGCTTCAGCCGGGGCCGCAACCACTCGGAGTCACCGCCAGGCCAGGGACGCTCGACGGCACCACCAGCCGGATCCGCGCCGCCTCCAACAGGCGTCGCGGATCCGAGGAGAGGAACGCAACGAGGCCTTCTACGGTCCGGCGACGGGCGGACGCCGCCCCGCCCTCCGCGCCGAGGGGGCAGTTGGAAGGCCCAACGACCGCTGTGCGCTCCGGTCTGCCCGTACCCGGCAGGGACGGCTGCGCCGTCAGGAGGACGGGGCGGGCTTCGGCGGGACGGTCTTGTCCCAGTTCTCCTTGACGACTTTGCGGGCCTGTTCCAGCTGTGCCGGGTTGGGGAAGCGGGGTGTGCCCTCCACGGTGGGCAGCGTGGCGGCGAGGTTCGTGTCGAGGGTGCCGTTCTTGGCCATGGCGTCCATCTGGGCCGGGCGGGCGTAGCCCACGAGTCGCAGGTTCTGACCCTCGGGGCTGGCGAGGTACTCCTCCCACAGCCGGGCCGCCGCCGGGTGGGGGGCGTCCTTGTTGATCGCCTGGGCGTAGTACTGGGAGAAGCTGCCGTCGAAGGGGATGGCGACCCTCCAGTCCACCCCTTGGCCGCGCAGGGCGTCGACGTGCTGGAGGTTGAGGTAGTCCCAGTCGATGGAGATCGGCGTGTCGCCTTTGACGATCGACTCCGGTACGGGGTTGCCGGTGTTGTAGTTGCCCACGGCGGCGAGCCGGCCGAAGTAGTCGATGCCCGGCTGGATGTCGTCGAACGAGCCGTTGTTGGCGAGGGCCGCGGCGTAGACGCCGGCGAAGGCCGATCCGGCGGTGTTGGGGTTGCCGCCGTTCAGCGCGACCATGCCGTTGTACTCCGGTTTCAGCAGCTCGGCGAAGGAGACCGGGCAGGTCCTTACGCGGGCCGCGTCGCAGCCGATGGACACATAGCCGCCGTAGCTGTTGTACCAGCGGGCCTGGGGGTCCTTCTGGTTCTCCGCGATCTGCCCGTAGGCGGCGACCCGGTAGGGAGCCAGCAGTCCCTCCTCGGCGGCTGCTACGGCGAAGGAGTCCCCGAGGTCGAGCACGTCGGGTGCCCGCTCCTGACCGCGGTAGCGCTTCATGTCGTCGATCTCGTTCTGACTGTCACCGTTGGGATTGTCGACGGTGACCTTGATCCCGTACTTCTCCTCGAACCCGTCGATCAGACCGCCGTAGTTCGCCCAGTGCCGCAGCAGCGTGGTGGCGGTCAGAGCCCCTTGGGCTTACCAGGAGCTTCCACGGTGGAAATCCCCCGGTAACGCCACGTGCGTCTACTGATAGGCAACGATGGATCACTGCAGTAGACATCCTGGGAGGGATTCATGGCGACCGCCATCCCCGATCTCGCCGAGTTGGTTCGCGCCGACGGCATCGAATTCGTCCTTGCCGTCTTCGTGGACCTGACCGGAAAGCCGTGCGCCAAGCTCGTCCCGTCCCAGGCCGTGGAGGAACTCCGGGACGCGGGCGTCGGTTTCGCCGGATACGCGGCCGGTGCGCTCGGCCAGCAGCCCGGCGATCCCGATGTCGTCGCACGGCCGGATGCCTCCTCCTACACGCCCGTTCCGTTCGTCAAGCCCGGTCTGGCCCTGGTCCACTGCGATCCGCATGTGGAGGGGGAGCCCTGGCCGTACGCTCCGCGGGTCATCCTGCGCAGGGTGGTGGAGCGGGCCGCGGGGCGGGGGCTGTCCCTCTCGGTGGGGGCGGAGGTCGAGTACTTCCTGGTGAGCCGGGACGCGCACGGCGTGCTGAGCGTCGCCGATGCCAGGGACACGGCCGCCCGGCCCTGCTATGACGCACACGGACTGACCCGGATGTACGACCATCTCACCGCCGTGTCCTCGGCCATGAACGCCCTCGGCTGGGGCAACTACGCCAACGACCACGAGGACGGCAACGGCCAGTTCGAGCAGAACTTCCGGCATGCCGACGCCCTCACCACCGCCGACCGGGTCATCACCATGCGGTACCTGGTGTCGGTCCTGGCCGAACAGCGCGGCATGACCGCCACGTTCATGCCGAAGCCGTTCGCCGACCGTACCGGCACCGGCATGCACCTGCACCTGTCGCTCTGGCGGGGTGACGACCCCGCGTTCCCCGACGCCACCGACGGGCGTGGCCTCGGCCTCTCTCCGCTCGCCTACTCCTTCGTCGCCGGGATCGTCGAGCACGCGCGGGCCCTGCAGGCCGTCATCGCGCCGACGGTCAACTCCTACAAGCGCACCGGCGCGGTGGCCACCCGCTCGGGTGCCAGCTGGTCACCGCGCATCGCGGGGTACGGCGGTAACGACCGCACCCGCTTCGTGCGGGTCCCCGACGGCAATCGCATCGAGCTGCGCGGCGGGGACGGCGCTGCCAATCCCTACCTTGCCGCCGCGGTCGCCCTGGCCGCCGGCCTCGACGGCATCGACCGAGGCCTCGACCCCGGCGAGCCGGGCGAGCCGGGCGCGGGCGGGAAGGGGCCCGAGCTCCCGCCGACCCTGCTGCACGCCGTGGAGGCGCTCCAGGCCGATGACGTGGTCAGCGGCGCCCTGGACGTGGCCGGGAGCGGCGTGAGCCGGTACTTCGCCGATCTCAAGCGCGAGGAGTTCTTCGACTGGCACGCCACGGTCGGCCCCTGGGAGCTCGACCGCTATCTGACGGCCTTCTGACCGGTCCCCGAACGTCGTCCGCTTCGCCGTTCTCTGAAGGGATTTGAGATGTGCGGAATCGTGGGGCTCCATCTGCGTGAGCCCTCGCTCGAACCTCGGCTCGGTGAGCTCCTGACCGCGATGCTGGGGCAGGTCGTCGAACGCGGGCGGGACTCGGCCGGTGTCGCGGTCTACGGTGACCCGCGCCTGTCCCCGCCGGGACGGGCCGCCGTCTCGCTGCTCGGCGTCACGCCGGCCGACGCGCGGGCCGCACTGCCGGGCGCCGTGGCCCTCGCGGCCGACGCCACCACCGTCGTTCACGCGGACCTCTCCGTCGCCGGGCTGCTCGCGGCCGTCGCGGACGCGCTGCCGCGGGCGACCGTCATCGGCTCCGGCATCGGAATGGCCGTACTCAAAGGCACCGGGAACCCCGTGGAACTGGCCGAGTCCTTCGGGCTCGCGTCGGTCACCGGCCGGCAGGGCGTCGGCCACACCCGGATGGCCACCGAGTCCGCCGTGACGCCCGAGGGGGCCCACCCGTTCTCGGTCAGCCCCGGCCAGTGCCTGGTGCACAACGGCTCCTTCGCCAACCACGCCACCATTCGCCGTGAACTGCGTTCCCGAGGAATGGAGTTCGACAGCGAGAACGACTCCGAGGTCGGTGCCCGCTTCATCGCGCACCAGCTCTCGGAAGGCGCCGATCTGGAGAGGGCGCTGCGGCTGCTGTGCGAGCGGTTCGACGGCTTCTACACCCTGCTGGTGTCCACGAGCGACTCCTTCGCCGTCGTCCGCGACGCCATCGCCTGCAAGCCGGCCCTCGTCGCCGAGACCGACGGGTGGGTCGCGATGGCCTCCGAGTACCGGGCCCTGGACGTCCTGCCGGGCATCGAGAACGCCCGCATCTTCGAACCCGAGCCGGAAGAGGTGTACGTATGGCAACGCTGATCGATCTGGCCGAGACCCCGGTGCGCGAGCTCAACCGGGCTCTGCACACGCCCTCGGCCACGGCCTGGCGCATCCTCAATCCGCGCGGCGCCCACGCCGTGGCCTGCGGAATCCGGGAGGAACTCGTCGTGGACGTCGAAGGCCACGTCGGTTACTACTGCGCGGGAATGAACCAGCGGGCCACCGTCACCGTCCACGGGAACGCCGGGACCGGCGTCGCCGAGAACATGATGTCCGGCACGGTGCGTGTGCGTGGCAACGCCTCCCAGTCCGCCGGCGCGACCGCCCACGGCGGCCTCCTGGTGATCGACGAGGACGCCTCCGCCCGGTGCGGGATCTCCATGAAGGGTGTGGACATCGTGGTGGGCGGAAACGTCGGCCACATGAGCGCGTTCATGGGCCAGGCCGGGCGGTTGGTGGTCTGCGGCGACGCGGGAGACGCCCTGGGAGACTCCCTCTACGAGGCGCGCATCTACGTCCGCGGGACGGTCAGGTCACTGGGCGCGGACTGTGTGGAGAAGGAGATGCGGCCCGAACACCACGCCGAGCTGGCCGAGTTGCTCAGCGCGGCCGGGCGGGGCGAGGATCCGGCCGACTTCCGCCGGTACGGATCGGCCCGCGAGCTGTATCACTTCAAGGTCGACAACACGTCATCCTACTGAGGGAGTTCGAGGAAACATGGAACCCGCATCACACGGCCTTCGCGAGTCCGCGACCTTCGATCGCGCCACCATCCACGCCATCCAGCGTGCCGCCGAGACCGGCGTCTACGCCATCCGCGGCGGAGGCGCCAAGCGCAGAGTTCCGCACTTCGACGACCTACTGCTGCTCGGCGCGTCCATGTCCCGCTATCCGCTGGAGGGCTACCGCGAGAGCTGTGGCACGGACGTCGCCCTCGGCACCCGGCACGCCTCGCACCCGCTGCGGCTGAAGACACCCGTCACCATCGCCGGCATGAGCTTCGGGGCGTTGTCCGCCCAGGCCAAGGAGGCGCTCGGCCGTGGGGCCAGCGAGGTGGGCACCTCGACGACCACCGGTGACGGCGGCATGACCCCGGAGGAACGCGGCCATTCCCAGCACCTCGTCTACCAGTACCTGCCGTCCCGGTACGGTATGAACCCCGACGACCTGCGCGCCGCCGACGCCATCGAAGTCGTCCTCGGCCAAGGCGCCAAGCCCGGCGGCGGGGGCATGCTGCTCGGTCAGAAGGTCACCGAACGGGTCGCCGGCATGCGGACGCTGCCCGTCGGCATCGACCAGCGCAGCGCTTGCCGCCACCCCGACTGGACCGGCCCCGACGACCTCGCCATCAAGATCCTCGAACTGCGCGAGATCACCGACTGGGAGAAGCCGGTCTACGTGAAGGTGGGCGCGGCCCGGACGTACTACGACGTCAGGCTCGCGGTCCAGGCCGGTGCCGATGTCGTCGTCGTGGACGGCATGCAGGGCGGCACGGCCGCCACTCAGGACGTCTTCATCGAACACGTCGGCATCCCCACCCTGGCCGCCCTGCCCCAAGCCGTACGGGCACTGCAGGAGTTGGGTGCCCACCGTGAGGTCCAGCTGATCGTCTCCGGCGGCATCCGCAGCGGCGCCGACCTGGCGAAGGCGCTCGCCCTGGGCGCGGACGCCGTCGCCATCGGCACGGCCGCCCTGATCGCCCTGGGCGACAACCACCCGAAGTACGACGCCGAGTACCGTCGGCTCGGCTCCGCCGCAGGCTACTACGACGACTACCAGGACGGCCGCGACCCCGCCGGCATCTCCACCCAGGACGAGGAACTCTCCGCCCGCCTCGACCCCGTGGAGGCCGGTCGGCGACTCGCGAACTACCTCCGCGTGATGACGATGGAGGCCCAGACCCTCGCCCGCGCCTGCGGCAAGGCACACCTCCTCCACCTCGAACCCGAGGACCTGGTCGCCCTCACCATCGAGTCCGCCGCCATGGCCCGCGTCCCGCTCGTCGGCACCCGGTGGATCCCCGGGGAGGGCCTGTGATCGCCGTCGTCGGCGCAGGCCTGATGGGTGCCGCCACCGCCTGGCAACTGGCCCGCCGCGGCCACGAGGTCACCCTGATCGAGGCGTACGACATCGGCCACCGGCACGGCAGTTCACACGGCAGCTCCCGGATCTTCCGACGCGCCTACGCCGACCCCTTCTACGTCGGCCTGACCGGCAAGGCGGCCGAGAAGTGGTGCGAACTGGAGCGCGACAGCGCAACTCCACTGCTGCGCACCACCGGTGGCCTCGACTTCGGGGAGCGACGTGACCTGGAGAGCCTGGCCGCCGTGCTGGGCGCGGCCGGAGTGCGCTGCGAGGTACTCGGTGCGCCGGCCGCCGCGGAACGCTGGCCCTACATCCGCTTCACGGGCCCGGCGCTGTACCACCCGGACGCGGGTGTCATCGACGCCGACGGGACCGTCGCGGCGTGTGTGCGCAGGGCGACCGAGCACGGTGCGGACATCTGGCCCGGCGTACGCGTCACGGGCATCGACGTACCGGGCGCGGTGGTGCTGCGTACGGACGACGGACGTGAGCTCACCTGCGACACTGTGGTCGTGGCCGCCGGTGCGTGGCTGCCCGGCCTCGAACTGCCCGTCACGCTGCCGCCGCTCAAGGTGACCCAGCAGCAGGTCTTCCACTTCCGGCAACGGGAGCCGTCCGTGGCCTGGCCGGTCCTGGTTTGCAAGGACGCGTCTATGCAGGTCTTCGGCCTGCCCTCCGGCGCCGACGGCGGCGCCCTCCCTGCCGTCAAGGTCGCCGAACACGACCGCGGCACTCCCACCACGGCAACCACCCGTACCGGCATCGTCGACCCGTCGTCGCGGATCCGTGTGAGCGCATTCGTCCATGACCGGCTCCCGGGCCTCGACCCCGACCCGGTCGCCGGGACGACCTGCCTCTACACCACCACCGTTGACGACGAGTTCGTCCTCGACCGCCACGGCCCCTTCGTCATCGTTTCCGCGTGCTCCGGCCACGGCGCGAAGTTCGCCCCGGTCATCGGCGCGATGGCCGCCGACCTCGCCACCGGCCGCGCACGGCCCCACCCCCGCTTCCGCCTGGACCGCACGGCATAGGGGTTCGAACAGAATAGGATGCGTCGGTGACAGAGCGCGCCGAGCACACCGAACCCGCAGCGGACTCCGACGACACGGCCCTGGAGCGCATCATCGCGATCCGGGCCCGCGGGTACCGGCAGGCATCCGGTCTGTCGGTCGGTGAGATGGCGCGGCGGGTCGGCATCTCCAAGGCCATGCTGTCGAAGATCGAGAACGCTCAGACCGCGTGCAGCCTCACCACGCTCTCCCGGCTCGCGCGCGGTCTCGACGTCCCGGTCACCGCCCTCTTCCGCGGCATGGACGACGAACGCGAGGCCGTCTTCGTCCCCGCCGGGCACGGCGCCCGCATTGTCCGGCGCGGCACCCGCATCGGCCACGAGTACGCCCAGCTCGGCTCCCTGCGGGGCGCTCACAAGCGCATGGACGCCCTGCTGGTCACCCTCACCGAGTCCAGCGAGGTCTTCCCGCTCTTTCAGCACGCCGGAACCGAGATCATCTACATGCTCGAAGGTGTCATGGTCTACGGCCACGGGAAGTCCAGCTACACCCTGCGCTCCGGTGATGCCCTCCAGTTCGACGGCGAGGCCCCGCACGGTCCGGAGCGGCTGGCCGAACTCCCCATCCGCTTCCTGGCGGTGACGGCCTTCGGGGACAGTCCCCAGCACTGAAACCCGGCCTTAATCGGCCGCGGAGGGATTCGTAACGCACCGCGTGTCTACTGCCGTGAAACATAGTTTCCTTCTGCTGGACTTCTCTGGGAGCGTGCGCATGGACACCGGAAGTACCGCTTGGATGCTCGCGAGCACGGCACTCGTCTGTCTGATGGTGCCGGGCCTCGCGCTCTTCTACGGGGGCATGGTCGCCGCGAAGAGCATCCTCAACATGATCATGATGACCTTCGGGTCAGTGGCCCTGGTGGGCTGCATCTGGGTGCTCTACGGCTTCTCGGCCTCCTTCGGTGATTCGATCGGCGGCGCCGGGATCCTCGGTGACGTCACCGAGTACGTCGGCCTGAGCGGGGTGACGGCGGACGACCCGGACGCCGTCATCCCGCTTTCCGTCTTCGTCGCCTTCCAGGCCCTCTTCGCGGCCCTCACCGCCGCCCTGATATGCGGCGCGATCGCCGACCGCATCAAGTTCGGTGCCTGGATGGCCTTCACCGGCATCTGGGTGACGCTGGTCTACCTGCCCGTCGCCCACTGGGTCTTCGCCTTCGACGGGAAGGACGTCGTGGGCGGCTGGATCGTCAACAGGCTCGGCGCGGTCGACTTCGCCGGCGGTACGGCCGTCCACGTCAACTCGGGCGCCGCGGCCCTGGCCGTGATCCTCGTCCTCGGCAGACGCATCGGCTGGCAGAAGACGGGAGGCCAGGCGCGGCCGCACAACCTCCCCCTGGTGCTGCTCGGCGCGGGCCTGCTGTGGTTCGGCTGGTTCGGTTTCAACGGCGGCTCCGCGCTGACCTCCGGCAACACCGCCTCCGTCGCCGTGCTGAACACCTTCACCGCCACCTGCTCCGCGATGCTCGGCTGGCTCCTCGTCGAGAAGCTCCGCTACGGCCACCCCACCAGCCTCGGCGCCGCGTCCGGTGCGATCGCCGGCCTCGTCGCGATCACGCCGTCCTGCGGTGCGGTCTCCCCGCTCGGCGCCCTCGCGCTCGGCGCCATCGGCGGCGCGGTGTGCGCCCTTGCTGTCGGCCTGAAGTACAGGTTCGGCTACGACGACTCCCTCGATGTCGTGGGTATCCACCTCGTCGGAGGCATCACCGGCACCGTGCTGGTCGGCTTCCTGGCCACGGCGGACGCCCCCAACGCCGTCGACGGCCTGCTCTACGGCGGCGGCCTCTCACTCCTCGGCAAGCAGGCGATGGGGGCCCTGTCCGTACTGGCGTACTCCTTCTGTGTGACCTGGCTGATCGCCAAGGCGCTCGACAAGACGATGGGCCTGCGGGTCCGCCCAGAGGTGGAGCAGGAAGGTGTCGACGTCCACCTGCACGCGGAGAGCGCCTACGACCTCACCCACGCACCGAGCACGGCCCCGGCGGCCTGAAGCCTCCGCGGCGCCGGACGACCGCAGCTGACCCCACAGGTCACAGCAGCGGCCCGCCACTCCCGGGAAGGGAGCGGCGGGCCACCGGGCCGGACGGCTACGCCTGGAACTCGGCGCTCTTCACGCCGTAGACCGTGGCGTTCGCCGGCCGGTTCTTCTCCAGCTCGTCGGCCAGCTGCGTCCACCCGTCGCCGCGCCGCACCACGTCGAGGAACGTCCCCAGCGCCGCCCTGTCGTCCCACAGCTCCTGCGCCGCGCTGATGATCAGCGACTTGAGCCGCTCGTTCCCGCTCACTGCGTTCCCTCCCGGTCGTTCGACACGCACAGCCCTACCCGCCGCTGATCGCAGCCGAACTCCGCCGCCGGAACCGCGCGCGGCCACGCACACCGGGACAGGCCACGACGCAACGGACACGGCACCGCACGTCGGCGGACCGACCGGTCAGTGCTGCATTCTTCAGCGCTGCATCTGCGGGCGCAGCGCCCGGGTTCCGTTGCTGCCACGAAACGCCGCTGCACTTCGGGGGCCCTGCCCGGGCGGGGGTTTCGTGGCGGTGACGAAACCCGCCGGCGTGCTGCACGGTCCGGCGCGCGGGCCCGGTTGTTCCCGTGAGCGGGGACCCGGAGCCGGGTGCGATGCAACGAAACCCGTAGGGTCAGCGGTAATGATCGTGGATCAGCCAGCCCTTGTCGACCTGCCGCTGCGGCCCCCGGGGGACTGCGAGGGGTGCGGCCGCGCGCTGCAACCGGCCGGCACCGGGCGCCCGCCCCGGTTCTGCGGCCCGACGTGCCGCTCGGCCGCGCACCGCCGCCGCGCCAAGGCCACACCGGAAACGCCGCAGGCCACCGACCCCACAGCCCCGGCCGAGGCGTTGCCCGGGCGCCGGGCGCGGCTGCTGGAGGGCGCCGACGCGGTCACCGCCGCCACCGTGGCGCCGGCCGACGCCCTCGACCAGGGCGACGACGCCGACCGGACGGCGGCCGCGCTGCGGCTGCTGCTCGCCGCCGCCACGCAGCTGACCGGCCGCGCCGCCATGGAGGCCGGACCGGTGGTCGGTGCAACGAAACCCCGGCCCGTCGGCGAGGGAGCGCCGACCCTCCCGGAGCCCCGGAGCGACGACTTCCGTGGCGGCGACGAAACTCCGCCCGCCCGGCCGGAGCCCGACGGGCCCGCGTTCCGTGGCAGCAACGAGACCCCATCCGCTACCAACGGGCCGGTGCCCGCACCGGCCCGCCCGGCCCCGCACCCACGCTCGCCCACCCGGACGACAGCGACCTGCACTGGACGCGGTGCTGCGTGCCACCTCCGACCCCGCGCGCCGCTTCGGCACCCCGGACCGCACCGACGACCTCGCCCTTTCCTTCGGACCGGGCTGGACGACGTCGTCCTGGTCCACGCCGCAGGCCGCCGCCGTTCACCAGCTGCACCACCACGGCACCCCTGTCGGCTGGGCCGCGCCGCTCGCCGACGGCCTGTGGGGCTCGGGTGGTTGGATCGCGGTGCCACACCTGGCCGACGGCCGCGCCGAGCTGCTGCTCGCAGGCCTCGGCCGGCCCCTCACCCATCGCGACCGGAGCGAGGCCCTCGACGCGCTGCGCAGCGCCCGTCTGACACCGCCGGCCACCGCCACGCGAACCCCCGACAGCGTCCGTCCGGCGCCGCGGACCTCCGGGTGGATCGGCCCGCGTGCGGCCGAGCCCGGCCTGGTGACGGTGCCTCGCGACCCGGTCCTGCGCGGCCTGCCCGACAACGACGCCCACCGGCCGCTCGACCCGGCCGTCTTCGGCGACTACTGGCAGCTGCTTGGGCTGGGCCATGCAGCCGGACGTGTGGCTGGTGAGGGCGGAGGGCCATACGGTGGGCTGGGTCGAGCGCGGCGGCGTCGGCCCGGCCCGGTGGGTCGCGGTGTACGAGGGCTACTTCCTCGGCGACCCCGCCACCCAGGAACCGATCCTGCACGACACCCCGAACAGGCTGCCCACACCGTCATGAAGGCCTACCTGCAACAGGTGTAACCGACCGCCGGCCCGGCCAGGGGGCCGAGGGCGGCATGGGTGTTGCCGGACACCGTGACGGAAATCTTGATACCGCAGGTCAAGGAGCGGCGGCGGCGCGGCCGCTTCCGGTGAACTGCCCGTTGCCTGCGCCGAGGCTCCGGAGGCCGGCGGCGTCACCGAGGATTTTGCGCGTCGCCGCGGTCCTGGGGTGATTACGGTCGCGGACAAGCCGAGAGGACAAAGCCCTGGCCAGGTCGAATCGGGCGGGACGACGCGCTGGCCCCACGGTCCGGTCAGACCGTGGACAGGGCGGGTGGACGTTCGTTGTCCGGCATACCCGAGCGGCCGCGGAAGCGCCCGGGTGGCGCGCCGGGACGCCCGGTTGACCGTCTCCGGGTGGCAGGCCGCGCGAAGGGGCACTGGCTTTTGCCAGAAGCACTCGTTCGCATACATAAGGATGCTCGGTCGCCGCCCGTCCCCGACACGATCCGCCATGCCATAAGGCCATCCGAGATTCAGGAGACCCCGATGACTCGCCCCCTCCTCCCGCTACCGCCCACCAGGGCGCCGAGCCCCGACACCGACACCCCTGACCCCGACCCGACGGCCACCCCGCACCCCGACACGGATCCTGGCAGGGACCTGACGACAGCGATGATGAGCGCGGCGGCGGACCGACCCGTCGAGGACGTCGCCGACCTCCTGTGCCACCTGAACGGCAACCGCACATCAGCTCTGACCCCGGCTCTTCACCAGGCGGTCGCCGCCCGACCGGTCGAGGACCTGGTCCGCCTCCTAGCGCTCCTGCGCCCCCGCGACCGGACCGGCGCCGACCAGATCCTGCGCACCGCCGTCCTGAACAAACCCACAGACGACGTCGCCCGACTGAGCGCCCTCCTGGCCACCGAACCCGACACCGGAATCCGAGCGGCCCTCCACACGGCGGCATCGCTGCGCCCCGTGCGCGACGTCGCCCACCTCGCCATGCTGCTCCAACCCGCCACCACTGCCCCCGGCAGCCCCACGGTGAGGATCAAGACACCGACCGCATCGGGGCCCACCCCGACACCGAAAGCGGTACAGAGCCACCGTTCGAGGCCGGACCGCAGACGCCGCCGCGGATCCTCTCACCCGCGAGAGCGCGCCGAGAGCATTCGTTCGTGCGGTGGCTGGCCACCGCCTCCCTGGTGGCAACCGGCGTGCTCCACCTGCCACTCGCACTCTCCCAAAGGGAGCGGGACCCCGCCGCCACCACCGTCATCGCGGCCCTCACGGCCCTGTGCCTGCTCGTCGCCCTCGTCCGAGCCCGACGTGACGCGCCCTTGGGCTGGACCGCCGCAGCCGCCACCGGCGCGACCGCGCTCACGGGCTACCTACTCGCCGACGCCCTGCTCCTTCCGGACGTCACCGGAGCCCTCGCCGAATGGCAAAGCCACCTCGGACTGGCCGCCCTCCTCTGCGAGACGGCCGTCATCGTCCTGGCCATCGCCAACACCGCCACCAACAGGCCCCGCCGAAAGGCCAACGACAGCGTACCGACCACCCTCCGAGCCTGACCCCCGCCACCGTCGCCCGCTACGCCCAGGAGGCCAGACCGGAGATACCGGTCCTCCTCGCGGGCACGGGCGCGGTCGGCCCGTCGGCGCGCCGGGGTGCCACCAGGGGCGGGCCGGCGGCGGAGCGGGGGGGGCAGCGTGTGATCGTTCATGACCGGTCAACGTGCCTGCGGTGGGCCGGGGTGCGCGGTGCGGGGCGCCCCGGGGCCGGCAGCTCTGCCGGATGGCATGTTCGCGGCCGAAATACTGCAGGTCACAGGTCTGTTCGCCAGGGGCGGGCGGGGTTAGCATTCCCGTCACAGCAGCTCCACTGCCCCCCTATAGCGGGCTGCTGAGCACCGGTCGTCGGGGATGCGACCGGTGTCTTCCCCAGGCCGGGACCCCGGGCTCCCCCCGTTCCCGCGGTCCCGGCCGACCACGCCCGCCGCTCACCTGGTGGGCGCCGCAGGGGCCGGTGACGGGTCAGGCCGCGGGGCCGGTGTCGCGGGCGGCCTGCTTCAGCTTCATCTGCGCCTTGTGGCGGTTCTCGGTCCGGGCCCAGTACGGGTGGGCGTGCAGTTCGGCGCCGACCGTGATGAACGCGGTGCGCGTCTGGTCGGTGGGGTCGGCGGCCAAGGCGGCCTCGGCGGCGTACCAGCGGCGCTGGAGTTCGAGCAGGTCAGCGGGGAAATCAGTGTCGGACACCGCCACATCGTAGGTCGCACGTGCGTACGTTCCGGGGAATGCCCCCGGTGTCCGGTCCGAAGCCCGGGGCCGGTCCCGGGCGGTGTCGGCGGGGTCGCGGCTTCCCGGGTGAGCGACCTGCCCTTCCGAACAACCGGGTCCGGGCGATAGACATCGGCAATGGGGGACGCGCGACAGGCGTGACGGCGTGTCTCGACCAGGACTACCTCCGTAAGAACCCGGGTAGCGACACCCAGGTGAAGCAGGGGATCAAGCCGGCCGGCTACGACTGGGCGCGCAACCAGGTGTCCTACTGGGGCGGGAAGGCATCCGCTGTGAATGCGTGCCACATCCTCGGAAAGCAACTGGGTGGTTCCGGTACTAATCTGGCGAACCTATTCCCTTGCGGAAGTGACGCAAATTCCTATGTCGGGAAGCGTGGGGCCGACACTGATCACCTGGGGCGGATAACCAGCATGCTGAGTTTTGAGGATCGGGTGAAGGCGCAGATCGAGAACAAGAGGGTCGTTCTCTATCAGGTGACCCCGCACTATGCTGGGGGGAGGCTCGCCCCCTATGAGATCGAGATGGCCTATGTGGCATGGGATCGGAACGGGCGTCTGGTTGGTGCCAGTTCGGACACCGTTTCGAATCTGATCTACACGGCCGGAAGCGGCTGGAAGAATCTCGGCCTGTCGATGGACAGTCGATCGGGCGAGGACGCCGGGTTGTTCGGCGATGGGTGACGAGGAAAGACGAGAATTCATGCACCAGATGATCGGTCGCTTGTCCGGCATCCTCGGGATTTCGGAGGCTCGAGGTGATGTCGTCGACTGGGAGGAACTTGCGCGGAGCACGGGCCTGCGGGTTCCGGCGGACTACCGGGACTTCGTCGCGGTGTTCGGCGGCGGTGAGCTGAACGAGTACCTCGCGGTCCGCATCCCGGCGGCGGAAGGCTGCCCCGAGAGCGAACTGCTGGACGGACTCGGGTTCGATCCGCGGGAGGAACCGCAGCCGGACGGCGGAGCCGGCGCTGTGGAGCTGTCCGAGGAGGGCAGGCTTCTTCCCTTCGCGACGAACGTCAACGGTGACGTGGCGTTCTGGATCTGCGACTCGCTCGATCCCGAGAGCTGGGACGTCGTCGTCTTCAGGCGCCAGGTGTCGTACGGAACCGACCCGTGGCGCCGGTACGGGATGGGTTTCGGCGAGTTTCTCGTCGGCGCTCTGGACGGGGCGCTGCCCAATCCCTTCAGCGACGGTTCCTGGAACCTTCCCCCGCACGAGTACCGGAACTGGCGGCAGGACTGACGGCCTCGCCTTGACTCCGAAGCTTCTGTAGATCGTCAGGCTGCAGGAGACGGCCCGGTCGCGTCGCTGAAGGCGCTGGCGAGGTAGCGGTGGACCTCTCTCGCGACGAAGCACTCGAGGCATCTGAAGAAGATGTCCTTCGTCCTGAGTCCATCGAGGGTGCGTCGTGCCACGCAGTCGCGTGTTCGAGGGTCGTGACGCATGCGGACCGGCACGATTGTGTGCAGCGCGCGGTTGGCCTGGCGGTCTCCGCCGCGGTCGGGCCGGTGGCGGTCGGTGCGCCCGGACGAGGCCGGGACGGGTACGGCGGCGCAAGCGAGGCCGTCGACCTGCTGCGCCCCGAGATGGCCACCGGACACCCTCTCAACTTCCCGGCCCGGGATTGTCCTGGAGGGACCAGGTCAGCACGGTCCGGCCGAGCGGCGTGATCTGCGCGGCCCACTCGGGCCTTTCCCCGCCGGTGGCGAGTGTATCGAGGCCGCCGTCGGGTGCGAGGTCGCACAGGCCCCGCTCGGCGACGGCCCGAACCGCCGTGGCGGCCCGGGGATCACCGGTCGGCCCGCCCCGCCTCTGGCCGGCCGGACCCTCCACAGGGAGTGGAGGGTCCGGCCGGCTCGGGCGTGACTACGGCGCGCTCTCGTAGGGGACTTCGGTGGTGGTGCAGTTCTGGGCGATGCGGGCGAGGGCGTCGTGCTCGCGTTCGTCGGCGGCGAGGTTCCAGCGCAGCTTGGTCGATACCCACTCGGAGGCGTAGCGGCAGTGGACGGGGCCGTTGAGCGGGGGGAGCCAGTCGGCGGGATCCTTGTCGCCCTTGGCGCGGTTGGACTTGGCGGTGACGGCGACCAGGGTGAGGGGGCTGTTCTGGTCGTTGGCGTAGGCCTCGCGGCGCTCGGGGGTCCAGGCGTAGCCACCGGAGTCGTGGACTTCGGCGAGCGGGACGATGTGGTCGACGTCCAGGCCGGAGGCCGAGGCGACGACGACGCCGTCGTAGTAGGAGTACCACTCGCCGCCGGTGAGCTTGCAGCCCGGTTCGACGGTGGGTGCGACGACGGCCTCGGAGAGGATCACCTCGGCCCTGGTGTTGCATCCGTCGGTGGGGTTGAGGCCCTTGTTCCAGTGCTTGTACAGCTCGCGCTTGTAGCCCTCGCGCTGCTCGTCGGCGACGGGCAGGCGCTCGACCGCTTCGGGCAGCAGGAGCGGGGCCTGCGCCCGGGTGTGGAAGGCGACGGGGGCGGTGCTGGCGACGGGGGCTTGGACGGCGTCGGCGGGTACCGCGGTCGCCAGTGCGGGGAGGAGGGCGAGGGCGATGGCGGGCAGGGTCCGGGGCAGCAGGTTCTTGATCACGGCCTGGTTATAGCCGCGTTGCACAGGGAGGTGACAGTACGTGGGGTGGGGGTTCGTCCGATCGGGTGGCGAGGTTCACCGCAGAAACGATCACGCTCCGGGTGTGCCGGTACCGGCTCTCGGCGGGCGGTGAGGGACCAGCGGGTCTTCAGGATGGTCCAGTCGGTGAGGTAGGTGCACAGGCGTAGTGGGCGGTCGGGGGCACAGTAGAGGCAGCCGCAGCTCTCGTGAACCTTCGCTGTCCCCGACCCTCGAGCGTCGCACCGCCAGCTCTCTTGGAGTGTCTGTTTCTCCGGCGTCGGCAGCTCGTCGCAGGAGTGACTCCGTGCCTTCCGCGTCGCCGGCCATCCCACGGAGCTCGGCCAATCCGATCGGGGCGTTTGTGTTGTGAGCGTCTGCGGTCCGCCGACACGGCTGTTCCGCGCCCTCGGCGTCTCCTGCCTGTCTGCGCAGCCTCGCCGGAGCGCGGACCAGTCCGGGCACGGGTCGGCCTCCGCGCACCTGCGCGAGGGGCGGTCACGGCGGCGCAGGCGTTCGCCCCGGACCCGGTGAAGGACTGCAGCGAGGCGATCAAGGCCGTCGAGTCGGCGGCCCATGCCACACTCCGGCCCCGCAATACCAAGGCGACGCTCGGCACCATGCACGGAGAGCTGCAGCAGATCGCACCCAAGCTCGTCTTCGAGATCGAGGGCGCCGGCGCGCAGCACGGCGTCGAGATGGTGCGCGGAATGGTGAGGGTGCTGTGGGACGGGCGGACCAGTCGTCACGGGAGCCTGGGGCCGACCCGCAAGGAGACGCGGTCCGAGGTGGTGGCGGCGGTCCACCTGGCCGGGACGTTGGTCCAGTACTTCTCCTCCGGCGCGATCCGCCGCGCGTAGCGCCTCGCGCGGTGCGCGAAGGGGCGGAGCGCCAGGCGCGCCACGTGGGGATCTCACCGTCCGGGTGATCACCGGTGGACATCCGGGTCGCGAGTACCGTCGGCATCGCCGACCGGTCGGCGCCGGGGAACAAGTGGCAGGGACGGCGAGAGGGTGGTGCACCAGGGGTGCCCACCCTCTCTGGGGTCGCGCGGCAAGACGCGACGCCCGATCCCTCGCGCGGTGTAGCCGCTACGCCAGGGAAGCTCCGAGTATGGCCGGATCCGGCGCTGGAGACAGCGTGTCATCGTGGAGCCGCATCGGCAACGCAGTCTCGGCCGGAAATAAATCAATCACCGGGGTTTAGCCCCTCCGCCGGCCAGAGGCTAACGCAGTGACAGCTCTGAGCTGGCGGAATGCGGCTGCGGCGGATGGTGCTCCCTTGTTGTTCGATTTCCATGCGGCACAGTTTCGTGGTTGTTCATGAATCAATCGCACGCCTGCTCGCGATACGGATTGTGATCGCCGCGTCACCGGTGAGAGGATCACACCGGTTCGACGCTCAGGGGACGGCAAGCCCCTGTCGGGCCGTCAGGTGTAGCCGATGCGTCAGTCGCGTCCGCTCGCGGGCGCGACTGATGCTGATTCATGGGAAGTGACATGCGTTCCATCACTGCTGTGCCCGCATCCGTTCCGGACCGGCCGGGCCGCCTCCTGACGGGAACGGAGACGGCACTCGTCGTCGTCATCGTGCTCGTCGCCACCGTCCTCGTGCTGGGCGGTCTGCCGATGTTCGCGGCGCTGGAGTTCGTCGGCGCGACCACCTACCTGGCCTGCCGCACCGTCAAGGGCCTGCGCACACCCGCCGCCGCCGTCGACGCCGGCTGACCCGCGTGGGACGGCGTGAGAACGCCGTCGCCGCCAACACACGGGAACTCGGAGCGCTGGCGACCTGGCTGCGCGAGCAGCGCCGGCGCTCCGGCAACCCCGCGTACACGGCGATGGCCGAGCAGACCACCTACTCCCCGTCGGCACTCTCTCGTGCAGCCAGCGGCACCACCGTGCCCTCGCTCAACGCCGTCGAGGCATACACCCAGATCTGCGGAAGCGACCTGCGCGAAGCACGACGCCTCTGGAGAGCGGCGCGCTGCGCCGAACAGAAGCGCATCCGGCTGCAGCACGGCCTGGCCAGCGAGGGCACCGAGGGCGTCGTCGGTGTCCTGGCGGTCAAGCTCTCCGCCCACCTGGCCACCCGCCCACAGCTTATCGACAGCTTCGGGCAACTGCGCTGGGCGATGATCGAACTCAGAGCCAGGAGCGGGCAGCCGTCGCTGGCCAGGATCGAGAAACTCGCGGGCCACCGGCCCGACGGATCCAACCACCTGCCCTCCAGCAGCCTCGGCGCGATCCTGCGCCTGCAGGCCGTTCCTCTGCGAGACCACGTCACCGCCTTCGCCCGGGCCATGGGGGCCTCCGAGGTCGTGGTGGAGAAGTGGGGTGCCGCCTGGGACCGGGCAGCCGGCCGGAGCAACCAGTCGGGCAGCCCCGGCCGATCGGCGGCTGCCCGACGCCCCACCGCGCAGCGCTTCATCGAGGTCCGGATCCGCCCGCTCCCCACTGAAGGCCCGGCCCACGGCTCCGACTTCACCCCCGAGGACATCGCTTTTCTGCGCAGCCACGCACCCGCAGACCTACGGGGGATCGGCCCGTGCCGACCACTTCCCCCGGCCGGCTACACCTCGGTCGGCCTGCCCATCCGCGTCCCGCGCCTTCTCGACCGCCTGCGCCTACGCGGCCGACGACCCGAGCCTCGCATCGTCATCGGGATCCCCCGCGCCATGGCCACCGCCCACCCGCAGAACCGCGGCTGCCCATGACACTCACACCCCACCACCGCACCAAGCCCCGAAGGCACCACCGCCCGACACTCGACCTCATCGCCTTACGCGACCAACACCTCCACCACTACCTGCGATACGCAGCCCTGCTGCTCCCCTCCGCCATCGCCTGGCAGGCCGTCCACGACGCCTTCGAGGACCTGGCCCGACGATGGCCCGACGTCCTGAGCACCCCCAGTCCCACTGCCTGCGCTTGGCAAGCGGTACGCCACCATGTCGGCGCCGCCACCGACCCCAGCTTCCTCGGTCCCCTTGCTCACCTCACCGCACCTGAGCAGGACGTCCTGATGCTCCACGTGGTGCTCGACCTTCCGCCGGCCGAGGTGGCTGTGCTGACCGGCAGGGATCCGGCTGCCGTCCATGTTCTCTTGCGTGCCATCACCCGTCGATCGGGATGACCGCGAGGTCCGCGCCCGATACCAAAGCACCGGATGGGCCCCGCCCGCGATCCATGGGGCGGCAGCGGCCTCGATCCGATCGCGCGCCCCGGCCGGCAGATCACGGGCCGGAGCGGCGAGCCGGTCGAGCCTCGTGGAGCACCCGGCCGCCGACGGCCGCAACTGGTGTCGGCCGGCGGCGTGAGCAGGGTCTTCAGACTGCCTGGAGCGAGAAGGCGCCGGCCCGGGTGCTGGACTGGACCAAGTGGGCCCGGCGGGTGGTGAACTGGTTCTCCTCCACCGCCACCCAGAAGCCGTCGTGCTGGACCTGCATGGCGAACGTGCCGGTGGCCGGGTCACGGGAGAGCCAGAACGTCTGGCTCCTGGTGATCCAGCCGTTGCAGTCGCCCTCGCCGAACCAGTTCCCCTCTCCCCAGTAGCCGCCGAACAGGGTGAGGCACCGGCCGTTCAGCCTGGACTTGAAGATGTAGTGGGCGGTGTCCGTGCTGCCCGGCCAGTGGCAGACCCGCCACTGCTGGTTGGCGCCGCCCCAGTAGTCGTACTGGACCACCGCCCCCGGGTTGTCCGGCCCCTGCGAGATGTCGAAGACCATGCCGTCGGACGTGTTGATGCGGTAGTGGCCGGGGTCGCAGATCCATCCGTCCGCGGTCGGGTCCGGCGAGGCCGACGCGGGTACGGCGGCCGGCAGCACCGCGGCGAGGGCGGTGAGGACGACGGCGCCCAGCGCGCGCAGTGGGCGCCCGGGGTGGCTGCGGGTGGAGCGGCGAGTCCTAGTCACATTGTCTCCTCTGTTCTGTTCGGTCCGTGGTGGGGGCGTGGCGGTGTCAGCAGCCCAGACGCTGCTGGGCGGCCCGGCGCAGCGTGCCGGCGGTCTCGGGCGCGGTGCAGGTGATGGTGCCGACCTCCGGTACCTCGAAGGTGGTGAACGTGCCGATGCCCCCGTTGAGGGCGTTGATCCAGATGCCGGTGGAGGGTCCTGTCTGTGCGCAGATGTACTTCACCCACTCGCCCTGGACGCGCCGGGTGCCGCCTAGGTGTACTGACCACGGAGGTTGGTGACAGGGCTCACGGCGTGGTGATCTTGAAATGAGTGAGGGCCTTCTGGCTCGGTGTGGATTGCGACAT
>NZ_JBHXKE010000140.1:0-24831 GCF_042722765.1 Kitasatospora sp. NPDC058406 | reverse complement strand
CGGTTACATTCCGAACCCGGAAGCTAAGCCTCACAGCGCCGATGGTACTGCAGGGGGGACCCTGTGGGAGAGTAGGACGCCGCCGAACAATCATTGTGGAGAACCCCTGTCCGGGATACGGACGGGGGTTCTTTGCGTTTCCCCCCGATTCCCGTTGACGTATCGTCAGGGCATGGACGACGGAACGCCGACAACGGGCGACACAACTGGCTCTGTGACCGGACCTGCCACCGGACCTGCGGCGGACGGCGCCGCAGTCGTTGCGACCGAGGTGCTGCGGCCGGAGCAACGTGACGGCGCCCTACGCGTCCTGGAGGACGCGCAGGCGGTGGACGGCCGCGCGGCGGTCTCGGAGCAGGGTCGGCTGCGTCTGCGCTCGTCGGAGACGGCCCGGCCAGGGGTGATCCACTTCGTCGAGACCGAGACCGAGACCGAGACCGAGAGCGTCGTCGGCTACGGCCAGTTGGAGGTACCGGAGGGGACCGGCGCCAATCCCTCCGCCGAGCTCGTCGTCGCCCCGGTCTCGCGCGGCCGCGGTCTGGGACGCCCGCTGGTGGACGCCGTCCTCTCCCGGGCCCACCGGGCCGGCCGGGAGTCCGTGGACTTCTGGGTGCACGGCGGGCATCCGGCCGCCAGGCACCTGGCCGGGCAGTACGGGGCCGAGCTGGTCCGGGAGCTGCGGCAGATGCGCCGGACCGGACCGCAGACCGAGGCGGTGGCCCTGCCCGACGGGGTCGAGCTGAGGACCTTCCGCCCCGGCGAGGACGACGCCGAATGGCTCCGCCTCAACGCCCTCGCCTTCTCCCACCACCCCGAGCAGGGCGCGTGGACCGAGCGGGACCTGGCAGACCGGCTGGCCGAGCCGTGGTTCGACCCAGCCGGTTTCTTCCTCGCCACCCGGGACGGCCGGGTGGTGGGCTTCCACTGGACCAAGGTGCACCCGGCGACCGAGGCCGGGCCCGCCCTGGGCGAGGTGTACGTCGTCGGGGTCGACCCGGCGGAGCAGGGCAGCGGGCTCGGCAGGGCACTCACCGCCGCCGGCCTGCGGCACCTGACGGGCACCGGGGCCGGCGAGCGCGGGCTGGAAACGGTATTGCTGTACGTCGACGCCGACAATCCGGCCGCTGTGCGGGTATATGAACGACTGGGATTCACGATTCACGAGATCGACCTGATGTACCGGGCCCGGTACTCCGACAGCCGAAGCCGCAGCTGAGGCCCAGGAGCGCCGACCGAGGCCCCGGGAGCAGGACGGGTCCCCGCCGGAAGCACGAGGAGGGAGGTCCCGGGGTCCCCGTCGGACGGCCCCACCGAGGCGACCCGGAGGCATCACGCGGCCCGGCGGACGGATAGCGGAGAAGGTGGGGCCGAGGCAACGGTAGTGCGCCTACACCCCGGCCCCGACCGCCTCAGCTTTCCTCCTGGCCATGCGGTGTTTACCGTGGATTCAATTAATGCCGCGAAGATCACAGGATGAAGTCCGTAGTGTCTCGCTCGTGCAGCATCGGCCGACACCCGCTGGCCGGTCCTGTGGCGACCGCGCCGGGTGGGTGGGCGTTGGCGCTGGGCGAGGACGACGGCCCGCAGAGCAATTCGCGTTCGGACGCCGTCCTGCTGGAGGAGCTGGAGCCCATGAGCATCCCCCGCCCCGTCTCTGCCCCGCTGTCCCCGCCCGCCCGGTTGTCCAGTGCGCTCGGCATTCCGCCCGAGCTGCCGGCCGCGGACGAGCAGGACTTCGAGGAGCTGCCGCAGGGCCGCTTCCTGGACCGCGAGCGCAGTTGGCTCGCGTTCAACGAGCGCGTACTGGAACTGGCCGAGGACCCAGGGATCCCCCTGCTGGAACGGGCCAAGTTCCTGGCGATCTTCGCCAGCAACCTGGACGAGTTCTTCATGGTCCGGGTGGCCGGCCTCAAGCGCCGGATCGCCACGGGAGTGGCCCAGCGCAGCGCCTCGGGCCTTCAGCCGCGCGAGGTGCTGGACCTGATCTGGACCCGTTCGCGCGAGCTCATGGCGCGGCACGCCGCCGCGTTCCAGCAGGAGGTGCTGCCGGACCTCGCCGCCGAGGGGATCGAGGTGGTCCGCTGGTCCGAGCTCGCCGAGAAGGAGCAGGCGCGGCTGCACTCGCTGTTCCGGCAGAAGATCTTCCCGGTTCTCACCCCGTTGGCGGTGGACCCGGCACATCCCTTCCCGTACATATCGGGGCTGTCCCTGAACCTGGCGGTCGTCGTGCGCAACCCGGTCTCCGGGCACAAGCACTTCGCCCGGGTGAAGGTGCCGCAGTCGCTGGCCCGCTTCCTGGAGGCCTCCCCGCAGCGGTACGTGCCGCTGGAGGACGTCATGGGGGCGCACCTGGAGGAGCTCTTCCCCGGCATGGAGGTGCTCGCGCACCACGCCTTCCGGGTGACCCGCAACGAGGACCTCGAGGTCGAGGAGGACGACACCGAGAACATCCTCAAGGCTCTGGAGAAGGAGCTCATGCGGCGGCGGTTCGGCCCGCCGGTGCGGCTGGAGGTCGAGGAGTCGATCGACCCCTACATCCTGGACCTGCTGGTGCGGGAGCTGAACATCACCGAGGCGGAGGTCTTCCCGCTGCCCGGTCCGCTCGACCTGACCGGTCTGTTCGGCATCGCGGAACTGGACCGGCCGGAGCTGAGGTACCCGAAGTTCGTGGCGGGCACCGCCCGCGGACTGACGGACGTGGAGTCGGCCTCGCAGCCGGACATCTTCATGGCGATGCGGGAACGGGACGTGCTGCTGCACCACCCGTACGACAGCTTCTCCACCTCGGTCCAGGCCTTCCTGGAGCAGGCCGCGGCCGATCCCGACGTGCTGGCGATCAAGCAGACGCTGTACCGGACCTCCGGTGACTCGCCGATCGTCGACGCGCTGATCGACGCGGCGGAGTCCGGCAAGCAGGTGCTGGTCCTGGTCGAGATCAAGGCACGCTTCGACGAGCAGGCCAACATCAAGTGGGCCCGCAAGCTGGAGGAGTCCGGCTGCCACGTGGTCTACGGCCTGGTCGGGCTGAAGACGCACTGCAAGCTGTCGCTGGTGGTCCGGCAGGAGGGTGACACCCTGCGCCGTTACTCCCACGTCGGCACCGGCAACTACCACCCGAAGACGGCCCGGCTGTACGAGGACCTCGGTCTGCTGACCTCGGACCCGCAGGTCGGCGCGGACCTCTCGGACCTCTTCAACCGGCTCTCCGGATACTCGCGCCGCGAGTCGTACCGTCGGCTGCTGACCGCGCCGCGCGGTCTGCGGGACGGTCTGGTCTCGCGGATCCACAACGAGATCGCCAACCACCGGGCCGGCCGTCCGGCGCACGTGAAGATCAAGGTCAACTCGATCGTCGACGAGGCCGTGATCGACGCGCTGTACCGGGCCTCGCAGGCCGGGGTGCCGGTGGACGTCTGGGTGCGCGGGATCTGCGCGATCCGGCCGGGGGTGCCGGGGCTGAGCGAGAACATCCGGGTGCGCAGCATCCTGGGGCGCTTCCTGGAGCACTCGCGGGTGTTCGTCTTCGGCAACAACGGCGATCCGGAGGTGTGGATCGGCAGCGCCGACATGATGCACCGCAACCTGGACCGCCGGATCGAGGCGCTGCTGCGGATCACCGACCCGGCGCACCGGGCGGAACTGTCGGGGCTGATCGAGCTCGGCATGTCGGACGAGACGGAGTCCTGGCACCTCGGGGCGGACGGATCGTGGACCCGGCACGCGCAGGACGCCGAGGGCAAGCAACTGCGGCACGTCCAGGACCTGCTCATCGACTCGCGTCAGCGTCGCCGGGCCGTCACCGCCCGGTGAGGGCCGGTCGCCGCCACGACCCCGCTGACGCGAGACGCGACGACGCGACCGCGCGATCCACTGACGCGAGCCGCTGAGCGGTAGGGAGCCGCTGAGCGGTCGGCCACCAGCCCCGGGGACGGCCCCGGGGGAACGGGGATCTACCTAGTCATGACCGATGCGCCGATGACGGCCCAGGCGGCCTCCACCGCGACCGCCGGGGACATCCTCTCCAGCCATCTCACCGCCCTGGCGGGTGCGTTCCTGCGCGCGCTGCCGCTGGCCGTGGGCGAGGTCGGCGCCAGACCGGGGGCGTCCGTCGTCCCGTCCGGGGGGACGGACGACCTGCTGCGGGCGGTGCGGCGGATCAACGGGCTGCTGCACACCTTCGGCGCGGTCCTCGAACCGGGCTGGACGCAGGAGTCCCGGACCGATCTGCGCTGGCTGCTCAACCTGCTGGCGCTGGAGCCGGGGTACGTGCGGCGGGCGTCCCGGCTGCTGGGTGCGCTGGACGGGCTGAACGGCAGCGAGGCGGACGGTCCGGGGATGCTGGCCGGCCACGTGGGGGCGCCGAAGGCCCGGGCGCTGCTGGACCGGCAGCTGACCCTGGCACGGACCAGGGCGCACTCGACGGTGCTGCAGGAGCTGCGGTCGGCACGGCTGCACGCGCTGGCGGACCGGATGACGCTGCTGGTGGCGGATGCGCCGCTGGCGGAGCAGGCCGGGGGCCGGGCGGGCGCGGTGCTGCTGCCGCAGGCGGGGGCCGCGCTCACCGCGCTGGCGGTGAGCGTCCAGCAGCTGCCCCTGCAGCGTGCGGCCACGCCGTACGGAGGGGACGGACTGCGCCGGCTGGCGGCCGTGGCGCACACCGTGCCGGCCCAGGGGCAGGAGGCGCCGAAGGCCCGGGGCGCGCTGGACGCGGACGCGGCGCTGGCGGCGGACGACGCGCCGTGGCACCGGGCGCGGGTCCTGGTGAAGCGGGCCAGGTACGCGCTGGAGGTGTGCGGGCGGCCGTCGACGGTGCTGGACGAGCTGGACGGGGTGCTGGCGCGGCACCAGGAGGCCTCGGACGCGGCGGTGACGGCGGCGACGGCGGCGCGCACGCCGCGGATCACCCCGGCGACGGCGTACGTGCTGGGCGTGGTCCATGCCGACCAGCGGCTGGAGGTGGAGGCGGCCCGGTACGCCTTCGGGCGCCGCTGGCCGGAGCTGCCGCCCGGTCCGGAGGCCTGGCTGGAGCTGCCGCCGGCCGACGGCTGGGGGACGGCGGCGGAATCCCGGACGGCCTGAGGTGGGGAGACGGTCGGCGGTCCCCGGCCGGGGACCGGTGGTGCTGGCGGCCGGGGCCGTGCTCTGGCTGCCGGGACGGGTGAAGAGGAGCGGTCGCCTGGGGCGGCCCCGGATCGCGGTGATCCACCGGCCCAAGTACGACGACTGGAGCCTGCCCAAGGGGAAGCTGGACCGGGGCGAGGGCGTGGTCGAGGCCGCGCTGCGCGAGGTGTGGGAGGAAACCGGGTTCACCTGCGTGCTGGGGGAGGAGCTGCCGGCCCAGCACTACCTGGCGCAGGGCCGTCCCAAGGAGGTCCGGTACTGGGCCGCGGTGCCGGGGGCGGGGGAGTTCCGGCCGAACCGGGAGGTGGACCGGCTGGAGTGGCTGCCGGCCGGGAAGGCCCGGGCCCGGTTGACCCACGAGCGGGACCGCCGGCTGGTCGACGCGCTGCTGGAGCTGTTGGGGGCGCGGCCGGTCCGGTCGGCGTCCGCGGAGTCGTGAAGGAACGGTGGAAGTGATCTCGCCGCGCCCGGGTCGTGACGCAACCGTTACTACCTGACGTAGTTTCCTGCCATCCGTTCGAGGTTCACTCTCCGTTCACTTACGACCGGCTGACGCGTCACCTACCCGGCTTAACTTCGGTGTCACCGGAGGGCCGAACAGGCCCCGGACCACAGCAGAACCCGCGCTCCGCCGTGTCGTGCACGGCCCGCGCGCAGGGCAATGCCACAGAAAGGGACACCCTGTGAAGCTCCAGCGGAACGGCCGCTCCAAGGCCCTCGCGATCGGTGCCATGGCGCTCGTCAGCTCGCTGTCGCTCGCCGCCTGCGGTTCGGACGAGAACACCACCACCACCGGCGCCTCGGGCAGCGGCTCCGCCGCCCCGGCCGCCAAGATCGAGTGCGGCCCCAAGCCGGCCGCGCTGCTGGCCGCCGGCTCCACCGCGCAGGGCAACGCGATCGACGTCTGGAAGACGAACTTCGCCGCTGCCTGCAAGGAGTCCTCGGTCAACTACGGCGGCGGCGGCTCGGGCGCCGGTGTCCAGCAGTTCACCCAGGGCAAGGTCCAGTTCGCCGGTTCCGACTCGCCGCTGAAGCCGGCCGAGGTCGACGCCACCAAGGCGATCTGCACCGGTGGCCAGGGCATCAACCTGCCGCTCGTCGCCGGCCTGATCTCGATCGTCTACAACGTGGACGGCGTGGACAACCTGGTCCTCGACGGTCCGACCACCGCCAAGATCTTCGACTCGCAGATCACCAAGTGGAACGACCCGGCGATCGCGGCGCTCAACCCGGGCGCCAAGCTGCCCGACGCCGACATCCAGGCCGTCCACCGTACGGACGACTCCGGCACCAACGAGAACCTGACCAAGTACTTCGCCAAGGTCTCCAACGGCGCCTGGGCCTACCCGGCCGCCAAGGCGTGGGCCGGCAAGGGCGGGCAGGGCGCGAACGGCTCCGCCGGTGTCGCGGCCCAGGTGAAGCAGGTCAAGAACTCGATCAGCTACGCCGAGCTGTCCTACGCCCAGTCCAACAACCTGAAGAGCGCCGCCATCAACACCGGCGCCTCCAAGCCGGTCGAGGCCACCGCCGCCAACGCCGCCACCACCTTCGCCAAGGCGAAGATCGCGGGCACCGGCAGCGACCTGGCGCTGACCCTCGACTACGGCACCAAGGACGAGGGTGCCTACCCGCTGGTCCTGGTCACCTACGAGATCGTCTGCGACAAGGGCAACAAGGCCGAGAGCCTCGACGCCCTGAAGGCGTTCCTGACCTACGCGGCCAGCGACGCCGGGCAGAAGGCCGTCGGCGAGGCGGGCTACGTCCCGCTGCCGAAGGAGCTGACGGACAAGGCCAACGCGATCATCCCGACGCTGGCCTGACCTCAGCAGGACCTCCGATGGAGCGGCCCCGTGGACGAGGGGGGCCGGGGCCGCTCCACCGGACGCATTGACCTAGAAGCACGTCCGGGGCACCGCCGCCAGGGTGCCGCCCCCTCGGGGCAGCACCACCAGACCGGAGTAGACCAATGACTTCAAACACCCCTGCCGCCCCGCGAGGCAGGGAACGCCGCAAGCGTGACAGCCGGGTCGGCGACAAGATCTTCATGAACCTGTCCCGCGGGTCGGGCATCCTGCTGCTGGTCATCATGGCCGCCATCGCAGGCTTCCTGACCTGGCGCGCGGGTATCGCGCTGACCAAGAACGAGGGCAACTTCCTCACCACCTTCGAGTGGACGCCTGACGCCCCGAAGCCGGTCTTCGGCATCGCCGTCCTCGCGTTCGGCACCATCGTCAGCGCGGCGATCGCGATGGCGATCGCCGTCCCGGTGGCCATCGGGATCGCGCTGTTCATCTCGCACTACGCCCCGCGCCGGATCGCCCAGCCGTTCGCCTACCTGGTGGACCTGCTGGCGGCCGTGCCCAGCATCATCTACGGCCTCTGGGGCGCGCTCTTCCTGGTGCCGCACCTGTACGGGCTGACCAGCTGGCTGGACGAGTACCTCGGCTGGACGTACATCTTCGACCAGTCCAAGGTCGGCACCGCCCCGCGCACCCTGTTCACCGTCGGCATCCTGCTGGCCATCATGATCCTGCCGATCATCACCGCGGTCAGCCGCGAGGTCTTCCGGCAGGTGCCGCGGATGCACGAGGAAGCGGCGCTCGCGCTGGGCGCGACCCGCTGGGAGATGATCCGGACCTCGGTGCTGCCCTTCGGCCGCCCCGGCATCATCTCGGCCTCGATGCTCGGCCTCGGCCGTGCGCTCGGCGAGACCATCGCCGTCGCCGTCGTGCTCTCCGCCAACAACTCCCTCTCGCTGCACCTGCTCGACCCGGGTGGCGGTACCTTCGCGCAGAACATCGCGCTGAAGTTCAGCGAGGCCCAGCCCTTCGGCCGGGACGCGCTGATGGCCTCCGGTCTCGTCCTGTTCGTGATCACCCTGCTGGTGAACGGTGCCGCGCGGCTGATCGTCGCCCGCCGCAAGGAGTACTCGGGGGCCAACGCATGAGCGCCGCGACCACGTCCGTTCCGGCGGACGCCCGCCCGGTCGACCGCCCGCTGACCGCCAACCGGCTCCCCAAGTGGGCCCCGGCCGCCATCGCCGCCGGCTCGATCGCCCTCGGCTGCGGCATCGGCCTGGTCGGCGGCCTGGAGAGCAAGCTCCAGTGGGGCCTGATCTCCGCGATCCTCTTCCTGGGCATCAGCTACGGGCTCGCGGCCCAGGTCGAGGGCCGCCGGCAGGCCAAGGACCGGTTCGCGACCTCGCTGGTCTGGGTGGCCTTCATCCTGGCCGTCATCCCGCTGCTCGCGCTCGTCACCTACACCGTCCAGCAGGGCGCCGAGGTGGTGGACAGCTACTTCCTGACGCACTCCATGAAGGGGGTGCGGTACTCGGGCCCCGGCGGTGGCATCTACCACGCGCTGATCGGCACCATGCAGCAGGTGCTGCTGGCCACCCTGATGGCGGCGCCGATCGGGCTGCTCACCGCGGTCTACCTGGTCGAGTACGGCCGGGGCACGCTCGCCAAGGCGGTCACCTTCTTCGTCGACGTCATGACGGGTGTCCCGTCGATCGTCGCCGGTCTGTTCATCCTGTCCCTGTGGAACATCGCCCTCGGCTTCAGCTACTCCGGCTTCTCGGGCAGCCTCGCGCTGGCCATCCTGATGATGCCGGTCGTGGTCCGCTCCACCGAGGAGATGCTCAAGCTCGTCCCGAACGAGCTGCGCGAGGCGTCGTACGCACTCGGTGTGCCGAAGTGGAAGACCATCCTGCGGATCGTCCTCCCCACCGCCATCGGCGGCATCACCACCGGTGTGATGCTCGCGGTCGCCCGCATCACGGGTGAGACCGCGCCGGTGATGATGCTGGTCTTCGGCGGGGACATCATCAACACCAACCCGTTCGACGGACCGCAGCAGTCGCTGCCGATGTACATCTGGCAGCAGTACGCCATGGTGAACAACGACTTCGGCTACGCGCGGGCCTGGGGTGCCGCGCTCGTGCTGATCGCCTTCGTGATGGCGCTCAACCTCATCGCCCGGGGCATCGCACGCTGGCGCTCGCCCAAGGGCGGACACTGACCGACTGACGTACGACCGGCATCTACGAGCGGCCCCCGGCCGCGGGCTGAAAGAAGACGAAAGAACATGGCCAAGCGCATCGACGTCAGCGGACTGTCCGCCTTCTACGGCAGCACCAAGGCCATCGAGGACATCTCGATGAGCATCGAGCCCCGCTCGGTGACGGCCTTCATCGGCCCCTCGGGCTGCGGCAAGTCGACCTTCCTGCGGACCCTCAACCGGATGCACGAGGTGATCCCCAACGCCCGGGTCGAGGGCAAGGTCCTCCTCGACGACGAGAACCTGTACGGGTCGACCGTCGACCCGGTCGCCGTCCGCCGCGCGGTCGGCATGGTCTTCCAGCGCCCGAACCCGTTCCCGACCATGTCGATCTACGACAACGTGGTCGCCGGGATGAAGCTCGCGGGTGTTCGCAAGAAGTCCGTCCTCGACGGTGTCGTGGAGAAGTCCCTCAAGGGCGCCAACCTCTGGAACGAGGTCAAGGACCGCCTGAACAAGCCGGGTGCCGGCCTCTCCGGCGGCCAGCAGCAGCGCCTCTGCATCGCCCGCGCCATCGCGGTCGAGCCCCAGGTCCTGCTGATGGACGAGCCCTGCTCCGCCCTCGACCCGATCTCCACCCTCGCCATCGAGGACCTGATCGGCGAGCTGAAGGAGCAGTTCACCATCGTCATCGTGACGCACAACATGCAGCAGGCGGCCCGCGTCAGCGACCGCACCGCCTTCTTCAACCTGGCCGGCGTCGGCCAGCCGGGCAAGCTGATCGAGCTCGACGACACGCAGCGGATCTTCTCCAACCCGTCCGTGCAGGCGACCGAGGACTACATCTCGGGCCGCTTCGGCTAGACCGCAGCACCCCGTCGAAGCCGGTCTCCGGCCTCCGGCCTCCGGTCCCCGGTGGCCGGTCTCCGGTCTCCGGGCCGGCAACGCCCGGAGACGGCCGACGGACCAGAGCTGCTTCGCGGTGCTGCATGGCGGTGCCGCCGCGGAGCATGGAAAAGGGCCCGCCCCCGAGATGTGGGGGCGGGCCCTGTCACGTCCGCAGGGTTCGGGGCGCCGGCCCGTCAGCCCCAGAACAGGTGGACGAACCAGTACACCAGCGCCGCGACGAGGGCGGCCGCCGGCATCGTGATGAACCAGCCGAGGACGATGTTCTTGGCGACGCCCCAGCGCACCGCGCGGATCCGCTTGGTGGCCCCCGCGCCCATGATCGCCGAGGTGATCACGTGGGTGGTGGAGATCGGCGCCTTGAAGACGAACGACGTGATGTACATGACGGTCGAGGCGGTGGCCTCGGCCGCGAAGCCCTGCGGCGGATCCAGCTCGATGATCTTCCGGCCGAGGGTCCGCATGATCCGCCAGCCGCCCGCGTAGGTGCCGAGCGAGAGCATGGTGGCGCAGGAGATCTTCACCCAGACCGGGATCGGGTCGCCCTCGGACTCGTGGCCCGAGATGGTGAGGGCCATGACCACGATGCCCATCGTCTTCTGGGCGTCCTGCAGGCCGTGCGCGAGGGCCATGGCGGCGGCCGACGCGGTCTGGGCGACCCGGAAGTTGCGCTTGGCCCGGTGCGGGTTGGCCCGCCGGAAGATCCAGAGGATCGCCAGCATCACCAGGAAGCCGCCGACCAGGCCGACCACCGGCGAGACGATCATCGGAATGATGATCTTGTCGATGACCCCGTTCCAGATCACCTCGGTACCGCCGGCCAGCGCCGCACCCACCATGCCGCCGAACAGCGCGTGCGAGGAGGAGGACGGCAGACCGAAGTACCAGGTGACGAGGTTCCAGGCGATCGCTCCGACCAGCGCGGCGAACAGGATCGCCATCCCCTGGTTGCCGGTCGGGGTCTCGATGATGCCCTGGGAGACGGTGTGCGCCACCCCGCTGCCCAGGAAGGCGCCCGCCAGGTTCATCACCGCGGCCATCGCGAGCGCGGCCCGGGGGGTGAGCGCCCGGGTGGAGACCGAGGTGGCGATCGCGTTCGCCGAGTCGTGGAAGCCGTTGGTGTAGGTGAAGAAGAACGCAACGCCGATGACGGCGATGAGTGCTGCGGTGTCCACGAGGGTCAGGACTCCTTGACCGCGATGGTCTCCACCGTGTTGGCGACGTGCTCGAAGGCGTCCGCGGCCTGTTCGAGGACGTCCACGACCTGCTTGAGCTTGAGCACCTCGATGGCGTCGTACTGGCCCGAGAACAGGTGGGCGAGCAGCTTGCGGTGGATCTGGTCGGCCTGGTTCTCCAGCCGGTTGACCTCGATCCAGTACTCGGTCAGGTTGGACATGCTGCGCAGGTTCGGCATCGCCTCGCAGGTGAGCTCGGCAGCCCGGGCCAGCACCTCGATCTGCTGCTCGATGCCCTTGGGGAGGGTCTGGATGTCATAGAGGACGACCAGGTCGACGGCCTCCTCCATGAAGTCCATGATGTCGTCCAGCGACGAGGCGAGGTTGTAGATGTCCTCCCGGTCGAAGGGCGTGATGAAGGACGAGTTCAGCTGGTGGAAGACCGCATGGGTGGTGTCGTCTCCGGCGTGCTCGGCGGCGCGCATGCGCTCGACGATCTCCGCGCGGGCCGACACGTCTGATCCCAGCAGTTCCAGCAGGAGCTTCGAACCGACGACCAGGTTCTCCGCGGCAGCGGTGAACATGTCGTAGAAGCTCGTCTCCTTCGGGGTCAGGCTAAAACGCACGGAAATCTCCGATGTGCGGGGTAGGGGACTGAACGATGCTAGGTGCAACCAAGCGCAATTGCGCAAACGGGGTGGTCGAAGAGGAGCCGGAACTTCCCCTTCCGTTCGGCTGCCGCAGCCGTGGGCCCGGCCTGCATCCCAGGTGTGGGCGTGAGCCCCCAGTCTGACGGAACCTCGCCCGGATCGCCCCTGCCGTGCGCCGGGAAGACCGGGGTGTTCCCCGGACGGGGGAACCGCGCCCGCGCCCGGGCGCGCGCCCCGTCCGCGCCCCGCCCCCGCCGCGAACCGCTCCTCCGTACCGGCCGACCGGTACGGAGGAACACCACGACCGGCCCCGGTGTTGGACACTGGATGCCGACGCAGCCACCCAGGCACTCAGACGAAGGCGGGCCGATGACCACCACGCAAGCGCGCACCGAGCCGGAGCCGGCGCCGGCGGCCGGGGCGGAGGCGCATGGCGAGCAGACCGCGCCGGACGCGACCACGTCGGCCGCCGTCACCGCCGTCGCCACCGAGCCTGCCGGCGCCGCGGCCACCGCCGACGCCGTCGGACACCACGGTGCCCACGGGGGGCCGCACGGGTACACCGCCCGGAAGGACGCCCACCTCAAGCGGCTGCGCCGGATCGAGGGCCAGATCCGCGGCCTGCAGCGCATGGTCGACGAGGACGTCTACTGCATCGACGTGCTCACCCAGGTCTCGGCCAGCACCAAGGCCCTCCAGTCCTTCGCGCTCTCGTTGCTGGAGGAGCACCTGCGGCACTGCGTCGCCGCTGCCGCCGAGGAGGGCGGCACCGAGCTGGACGCCAAGGTCGCCGAGGCCACCGCGGCCATCGCCCGCCTCCTGCGCAGCTGAACGCGCGGCCGGGGCACGCCCCGGCCGTCCGACCGACGGCCGCCCCGTTCCCCGCCGCCCTGCTTCGGGCTGTCCCGCTTCCGGCCGTCCTGGTCCCGGTGGGCCACTCCCGGCCGTCCCGGCTCATGGTACCCGGCCGGTCGCTCCCGGTCTCAGTCGTCGAGCTCCAGGCCGTTCCGCACGGGCCCGGTGACCGAACCGCCGTCGGGCCGGTCGAGCAGGACCTCGTCGATCCGTTCGGTCGGCAGACGGTCGCCGCTGCTGGCCGTGGCCGCGATCATCAGCTCCCCGGCCAGCTCGATCTCGTCGAGGGCCGCGTCGTCGTGGCCGCCGCTGCGGCTGCCCGTGGACGACATCACCTGCACCAACCCCTTCAGCGCCTCGCCAGCCCGGGCGGCAGCCACCCGGCGTCCAGCCTAGGCACTCCGGAGCCCGCCCACATGGCACGGACGGGCCATCTCGGAGCCGCCGAAACGGGTGGCCCGGCAGGTATCCCGGGCCCACCCGGTCCGACGGTGTCCCCTTTCGCCCCGCTCCCGGCCCCCGCGCCGGGTCCCCTCCTCCGGCCTCCTTCTCCGCGCCGCGCCGTCGCGCCGCCCGGCCGCCGGGCTGTGGGCCGGGACGCGGCCGGGCCACCGGGCCCTACTTCGGGCTCTCGGTGGGCTTCATCGCGTAGATGTCGGAGACCGGCGGCTCCGCGGCCTCCACCGGCTTGCCGAAGTCCGTCAGCGAGGTGGTCGAGACCACCTTCACCTGGTCCTTCGCCTCCTTCGAGCCGGCCACCCCGGCGAAGGTGAAGACCTCGACCACCTTGTGGAGCCGGCCCTGCTCGTCCAGCCAGGCGTCGTACGGGACCTCCTTGACCGTGAAGGTCTGCGCCGCCATCCGCAGCCCGTCCCCGCCCCGTCCGCCGGTGGCGTCCGCCGCCTTGGTGAGGTCCAGGGTGCCGCGGTAGTGCTTCAGGGCCGCCCCGCCGACCGTCTCGGTGCCGACCAGTTCCGCCTGCTGGGCGCCGCGCAGCGCGCCCGCCGCGGAGGCCGGGTCGGTCGCGCCGCCGCTGACCAGGTTCCCGTCCGGGAGCTGGCGGACGTCGAGCTTGACCCACTTGCCCTCGGGCACCTTGGCGCCGCTGTTCTGCAGGTAGACGGTGCCCGGCAGGAGCACCTCGACGATCTTGCCGGTGGTCGCCGCGCCCGGCGGCACCTGAACCTCCAGCCGGCCGATCCGCTTCACGTAGTCGTAGCCGCCGGTGCCGGTGAAGACGGCCTTCTTGTCGGCCGACTCGGTCACCAGCTCGGTGGCCGCGTGCGCGGAGCCGGTCCGGCCCGTGATGTCGGCGGCGTTGCGGACCGCCGTCAGCGGGTCGGCGGCGAGCCGGTCCGGGCTGCTGCTCGCCTGCTGGTCGGCGGAAGCGTCGCCGGCGCCGTCCGAGCAGCCGCTCAGTCCGGTCAGGACGGCGGCGAGCAACGCGGCCCCCGCCGCCGGCCGCAGCCGCGGCCCGGACCGGCCGGTCCGCCGGCCACTGCGCTGTTGGTCGGTCATCTTCATCCTCGCGACAACCCCCTCGGGCCCGACTGCCCCGCCGGCCACCAGTGGATGGGCAGAGCTCTTTCCGGGCAAACGAGTTGACGTGAGAAGGGTTACGCGGGAACCGGCGCGCGCCGGATGTCGCACGCCGGAGCACCGGATACCTCCCGGGCGTCGCGGTCTGGGGCTCTGGAGCGTTACGGTGAAGCACGTGCACAGTGAGCTGCCGGCCAAACCCGGCACCACCCGGATGCCCGAGCACCGTGTCGCGATCAGCGAACACGGTTCCTTCTGCTTCGCGACCTGCGTCTGCGGCTGGTTCTCCCCGGCCCGCCGCTCGCGTGACCTCACCCGGCGGGAGGCCGCCGACCACCTCGCCGCCAGCGGCGAGGAGGACGGATAGGCCGGAGGGGTCCGGGGCCCCTCCGCGCTCCGCCCGACGAGGCTTCGGGGGCGCTGTGGTGCGCGGGGGAGGGCCCGTGGCGGCTCAGGCCGCCAGATCGGACTCCGGCGGCTGTTCGTCGGCCCGGACGGAACCCCGCGGGCCGCCGCCGCGCCGGCGCCCGCCCGGTCGTCGGCCACCGCCCTGCGGGGCGCGGATCAGCGGGGCGAGAGCGGTCCGGCCGATCGCATGGCAGAACGGGACGAGCACGGCCATCGCGATCGGCGCCAGCAGCAGGACCACCGCCGTCGCGAGCGCGAAGCCGCCGATCACGTCGGTGGGGTAGTGGACGCCCATGTACATCCGGCAGAAGCCCTGCAGCAGGGCCAGCCCGCCGGCGATCCAGCCGAGCCGCCGGTTCACGAGGAACAGCGCCACCGCGATGCCCATCGACATCGTGGAGTGGTCGCTGACGAAGGAGTACGTGCCCTCCTTGCCCTCCACCAGCACGTCCAGGCCGGCATGGTCGACGAAGGGCCGCGGGCGGTCCACGATGGCCGAGATCGGCAGGTTGGCCACCTCGGCGATGGCGACCGCGAGCGGGGCCCAGAGCAGCCCGGCGACGGCCACCGGGGCGTCCGGACGGCGTCTGGCCCGGAGCCAGCCGGTCAGACCGAGCAGGGCGAGGCCGAGCAGGATGCCGTACTCACCGATCCAGGACACCGCGTGGTCCAGCCAGGCCGGGGAACGCCTGGCCAGGCCGTTGACGGCGTAGAGCAGGCCGAGGTCGGGGTTGGTCGTGTCGGCAAGCGGCGTCGACACGCCGCACCTCCTTCTGGTCCGCAGCACCTGATCGTTCCGGCCGTGGTCCGCGCAGCGCCGCCCAGGTCAGGCGGGCTGACGCGGGACCATCCGACACAACGTCATAACCGGTGCACAGCGTTCCACGGAAACGCGCGGTTATGGAAACTTGACTCAGCGTCCACAGTGCACTCACACCGCGCGGGCGGGCGGGGTCAGCTCTTTGCGGGCCTTTGACCTGCACCTGCCGTGACGGGGCCGGTGGCGATCGGGGTCCTGGCCGCCGCCGGAGCGGGGGTCCCGGCCGGGTTCGGGGCGGGGGTCGTCGGGTTCGGGGCGGGCGCGGTCGGGGCCGCCGGGTCGCCGGGACGGCTCGGGGCGATCACGGTGCCCTCCGCGTCGCGCATCGGCAGCGCCTGGGCGGCGTCCGACGCGACGCGGGTCGCCCCGATGTACTCGCGGGTGTCGATCTTGTCGTAGCGGATCACCGCGTTCGTGTGCGGCGCGTTGATCATGTAGCCCCCGCCCACGTAGATGCCGACGTGGTGGATGCTGCGCGGATCACCGAGGTCGGTCGCCCAGAACACCAGGTCCCCCGGGCGCAACTGGTCGCGGGAGGGGTGCGGCCCGGCGTACCACTGGTCGTTGGCGACCCGGGGGAGCTTGATCCCCACGCTGGCGTACGCGGCCTGGGTCAGCCCCGAGCAGTCGAACCGCCCGTTCTGCGAGGGCAGCCCCTCACCGCCCCACTGGTAGGGGGTGCCGAGCTTGGTCTGCGCGAAGTAGATCGCGGCCGCCGACTGCGAGGAGACCTCCACCGGTGCGACCGGTGCGGCGAAGCTTCCGGCCGTCGCCAGGATGTTCCGCACGTAGCCCTGGGTCTCCTTGTACGGCGGAACGCCCTGGTACTTCGTCACCGCGCCCGGACCGGCGTTGTAGGCGGCCAGCATGTTGGACTGGCGGTCACCCGGGACCTTCGCGACGTAGGCGGCCAGCGCGCAGTCGAAGGTGGCCGCCGAGGCGATCGCGTCCAGCGGGTCCCAGGGGTCCTTCCGGCCGTCGTTGTTACCGTCCGTTCCGTAGGCCGACCAGGTGTCAGGCATGAACTGTGCCAATCCCTGTGCCCCCACGTAGGAACGGGCCCGTGGGTTGAAACCGCTTTCCTGGTAGAGCTGTGCCGCGAGCAACGGCGGTGAGAGGTCGGGGCAGAGCTGTCCCCACTGCTGGATCGGCCCCTGGTACGCCGCCGGAACGGTTCCCGGGGAGAGGCCGGCGCGATTGCCCGACTGTTGTGGTGTCCCACTCGCCGCAAACGTCCCGACGGTCACCAGACCGACGAAGCCGATCAGGACAACTCCCGCAGCGGCGGCGGCCGTACCGGCCTTCCGGAGTACCATCAGCACCATCCCGACGAATCGTCAGTCGAAGTGTCCCGGAAGGCGTTGCTCACCGCAATCATCAGAGATACAAAGAGTGAGCGCTATCCTTCGTACGGTGGACATCCTCGCGTACGTGTCCGATGCCTCACGACCAATCTGCGAGAAGTAGCCAAGTCGACATCAGATCTGGCCAAGAATAGGTACTGACCCTTCGCGCGGGCGGGGTCTGGGCCCTTGAATTTGCCTGATCGGGCGGTGAGATGGAAATGGACCTGAGCAGCGTGAACAGCATCGCGATCGGCCACTTGGCCGAGGACCCTCCCAAGAAGCCGAATATCGACACCATCATCGGTGGGATCGCCCCGGACTGGGGCCCGTTCGCGAGCCTCGGGTCCGAGGCCCGGGTGATGGTCCAGGTCGTCATGGCCGTCGCGATCCTCGCCTGCCTCGGCCTCGCCGTCTGGGGTGCGGCCAAACAGCGGATCGGCGCCACCGCGATGCGTGACAGCTTCGGCGCCGAACAGGGCAAGGGGCTGATCATCGCCGGGCTGACCGGCGTGTTCATCATTGGATCACTCGGCACTCTGTTCACCATTGTGTACGGCATGGCCATCTGACGATCGGACAGATCGGGTGGTGACGGTGCGGGGAGACGGGGAACCGCCCGTCGCCGGGCCGACCGACCACCCGGCACGGTCGACCGTCCGACCGGACGGCCGTCCGGTCGACCGGGATCCGCCGGAGTCCCCCCGGGAATCCCGCCCCACCACCTCTCCCTCCGCGCCCGCCCCCGGGCGGAGGGGCCCCCGGAGCCGCCCCGGCTCCCCGCACCAGGAGGGCCGCCGTGCCGTTGTCCGACGACCAGCCGCACACTCGCACGCGGCTGCCGGTCGGTGAACAGCCCTCCTCCCTGGCGGCCGCCCGTCAACCCAGGCCGCTGCGCACGCTGCTGACGGTCCTGGTGGTCGTCACGCTCCTGGTGGTCGCGATCTCCATCGCCAACCGGGGCAAACCCGACCCGTCCGGCACCCCCGCGGGCGGCTCCGCCGACCGGGCCACCTCGACCGCCACCACCGGCGCGGGCCCCGCGCCCAGCGGCGACCAGCCCGTCGCCACCACCGCCAACGGCATCGCCGCAGGCTTCCCGCACACCGACCAGGGCGCCCAGTCGGCCGCGGCCAACTACGCGGTGGCCATCGGCTCCGCCGACATGTTCCGCACCGACAGCCGCCACACCATCGTCGCCACCATCGCCGACCCCACCGCCACCCCGACCCTCCAGGCCCGCCTGGACCAGGGGTTCGGCGGTGACACCGTGACCCGCTACGGACTGGACGCCCAGGGCCGCGCACCCAAGGGGCTCACCTTCGTCAGCCGTACCGTGCCGGTCGGTACCAAGTCGGTCGGCTACAGCGAAACGGAGACCAAGGTCGAGGTCTGGTGCACCGGCCTCACCGGCCTGGCCGGCGAACGATCGGTCCTGCCGGTCGTGGCGAACTGGTTCACGCTCACTTTCACCCTCCGCTGGACGGGCAGCGACTGGAAGCTCACCGACTACGCCAGCCGGCAGGGCCCCGCCCCCATGCCCGGCGACCAGCAGGCCGCCACCGCCGAGGAGATCACCGGCGCCGTCCAGCAGTTCGGGGGTTTCCGCTATGCCCGTTGACCACAGCACCACCCGGTTCCTGCCTCGCACCGGAGGAGTGCTCGGAGCTCTGGTGGTCCTGCAGACCGCTGCTCTTCTTCTGGCATCCCATGCATTCGCAGAACCCAGCCCAAGCGCCACTCCAACCCCTAGCCCTACGGCGTCGCCGAGCGGCAATGATTGCGACGTGCTTCCCCTGCCGGGAAGCGGTGTCTACTGCGCCTCCAAGCCAGGCGGTGGCTCCGTCCCCGGGAGTGGGACGGTGGGGAGTGTGACCGATCCGCTGGGGTCGTTGGCGAAGGGGTGTGCGCAGGCGGCGGCGTGGGTGGTGCGGAAGCTGTCGGGGGCGATCGACGGGACGACGGAGGTGGACTTCACCAACGCGTCGTTCCTGCAGCAGTACGCGGTGGTGTTCGCCGCGTCGACGATCATCACGCTGGTGCTGTGGCTGCTGGCGGTGACCAAGCGGGCGGTGCGTGGAGCGCCGCTGGCGACGGCGGTGTCGGAGGCGATCGGGTTCCTCTGGCTGACGGTGGTGGCCTCGGCGTTCACGCCGCTGATCCTGTACACCGTGGTGAGTGCGACCGACGGGTTGACCAAGGCGGTCGCGGTGGGGACGAAGTCGGACACCGGGACGTACCTGGGCGGGTTCGCGGACACCCTGGAGAAGGGTGACATGGGCGGCGGGCCGCTGATCCTGATCATCGTCTCGCTGGTGGCCGTGCTGGCGGCGGCGGTGCTCTGGATCGAGCTGCTGATCCGGGCGGCGATGCTGTACGTGGGCGCGCTGCTGGGGACGGCGGTGTACGCGGGCCTGGTGGACAAGCAGCTGTGGAAGCACGTGCGTCGCTGGGCGGGGCTGATGGTGGCGGTGGACCTGGCGAAGCCGATCATCGTGATCATCCTCGGGCTGGCCGGTGCGGTGGCAGCCGGGGCGGGTGCGGACGACGACTTCGCCCGGGTGCTGTCGGGTCTGGCGATCCTCTTCCTGTCGATCTTCGCGAGCGCCGCCGTGTACCGGTTCGTACCGGGCTTCGGCGACGAGATGGTGAACATGCGCCAGGCCCGGGCCAGTGCGGTGTCGGCCGGGTCGGCGATGATCAACGGGACCGCGAACCTGATGAAGCAGGGCATCACCACCCACGGCGACCGCGGCGGGCAGCCTGGCGGCGGGGGTGGGGGTGCCGGTGGCGGTTCGGTCGCACCGGGCATCGCCGCCCACGCGTCGCGGACGCCCGCGCCACCGCAACAGGCCGGGCCGCCGGCCCAGGCCTCGGGTCCGCTCCGCGACAGCAATCCAGCGAAGGGAGGGTGACGGGTAAGTGAGCAGCGAACCGCTCGGCCAGTACGGGGCCCAGTACGCCCAGTCGTACGTGCACCAGCGTCGTACCTATCTGATCGGCAAGGCCCGCCCCAACGCGCCGATCGGCCGGAACAGGGAGTCCGGCGAGATCGTGCTGATCATCTTCGGCGCCTTCCTCGGCATGGTCTGGGGCCTGATGATGCCGATCCTGCCGCTGCGGATCGGGGGCCTGGTCGGCCTGCCCCTGCTGGCGATCGCGGCGGTGTACGTGCCGTACCGGCGCCGGACGTTCTACAAGTGGGTGGAGATCAACCGCACCTACCGCCGGACGGTCCGCAGCGGGCGGGGTGTGTGGAAGTCGGACGCGATGGACGCGGGGACGCGGCTGGACGGCCGCGAGGTGGAGATCGGCCCGCCGCCGGGAGTCGGACGGCTGCGCTGGCTGGCGGCGCCGTTCGGGCCGGACGAGGTCGGGGTGCTGATGCACCTGGAGCGGCGCACGGTGACGGCGGCGATCGAGATCGAGGGCCCGGGCGTCGGCCTGCGGGACTCGGAGGACCAGGAGGCGCTGGTCGACCGATTCGGGACGCTGCTGAAGCACGTCGCCAACGGGGACGGCTTCGTGACCCGGCTGCAGATCCTCGCCCGGACGCTGCCGGCCGACCCGGACGCGCACGCCAAGGACGTGGAGCGGCGCGGGGACCCGGACTCGCCGCGCTGGCTGATGGAGTCGTACGACCAGTTGCAGTCGATGGTGTCGACCTCCTCCGAGCAGCACCGGGCGTACCTGGTGGCCTGCATGCACTACACCCGTGACCTGGCGGCCGAGGCGCACGCGATGGGCCGGACCGCGAACGGGCGGCGGACCCGGGACGACGAGGGGCTGGCGGCGGTGATGGCCCGCGAGCTGACCGACATCTGTGCGCGGCTGGCGGAGGCGGACATCCGGGTGCGGCAGCCGCTGGGCCAGGCGCGGCTCTCCTCGCTGCTGCACTCGATGTACGACCCGGACCACCCGATCGACCACATCCAGGCGATGTCGAAGCGGAACGCCTGGCCGGCCGAGCTGGACGCCACGCACCAGCAGTACCTGCAGGCGAAGACCCGCGAGTCGGTGACCCGGGAGCCCTGGTGCCACGCGACGGCGTGGGTCAAGGAGTGGCCGCTGACCCCGGTGGGCGTCAACTTCCTGGCGCCGCTGCTGGTGCACACCCCGGACGTGATCCGGACGGTCGCGGTGACGATGGACCTGGAGCCCACCGACGTCGCGATCGAGCGGATGCTCACCGAGAAGACCAACGACGAGGCGGAGGCCAGCCGCGCCGCCAAGATGAACCGCACGGTCGACCCGCGCGACCTCGCCCACACGGGCCGGGTGGACCAGCGCGGCGACGACCTCGCGTCCGGTGCGGCCGGGGTGAACCTGGTCGGCTACATCACGGTCTCCTCGCGCAATCCGGAGGCGCTGGCCCGGGACAAGCGGACCATCCGCGCCTCGGCCGGCAAGAGCTACCTCAAGCTGGAGTGGTGCGACCGCGAGCACCACCGCGCGTTCGTCAACACCCTGCCGTTCGCCACCGGCATCCGCCGCTGATCCACCTGGAGGCCCCGCATGGCGATCGGTAACCTCACCGACGCGTTCACCAGCCTGATGTACGGCAAGGTGGAGACCACGCGCCTGCCCGTGCGCACCTCCACCGGGCAGGCGCAGGCGGTCTACCTGCCGACCGCCGCGCCCGGACTCGGCGACTCGGGCGTGATCATCGGGCGCGAGGTGTACAGCGGCAAGGGGTACGTCTACGACCCGTTCCAGCTGTACGGGCAGCAGCTGCCGGCGCCGCACTGGCTGGTGCTCGGCGAGTCCGGGAACGGCAAGTCGGCGCTGGAGAAGACCTACGTGCTGCGCCAGCTGCGCTTCCGGGACCGGCAGGTGGTGGTGCTGGACGCGCAGGGCGAGGACGGGGTCGGCGAGTGGAACCTGATCGCCAACGCGCTCGGCATAAAGTCGATCCGGCTGGACCCGATGGCGGCCCGGGACGGCGGGGTGAAGCTCAACCCGCTGGACCCGGCGATCACCCAGACAGGGCAGCTGTCGCTGCTGCGCACCATCGTCGAGGTGGCGATGGGGCGGGGTCTGGAGGAGCGGGCCGGCTTCGCGCTGAAGGCCGCGCACGCGCACGTGGCGGCCAACGTCCTGGACCGGCAGCCGGTGCTGGACGACATCATCGACACCCTGCGCAATCCGGCACTGGCCTCGGTGGAGTCGCTGGGCGTGGCGGTGGACGAGGTGCAGTCGTGGGGTCTGGACGTGGCGCTGGTGCTGGACCGGCTGGTCGACGGTGACCTGAGGGGCATGTTCGACGGGTCGACCACCGACGGCATCGACCTGGACGCGCCGCTGATCGTCTTCGACCTCTCGCACATCGACCGGAACTCGATCGCGATGCCGATCCTGATGGCGATCGTCGGGGTCTGGCTGGAGCACACCTGGATCAGGCCGGACCGGAAGAAGCGGATCTTCCTGGTCGAGGAGGCCTGGCACATCATCAACAGTCCGTTCGTGGCCCAGCTGTTCCAGCGGCTGCTGAAGTTCGGCCGCCGGCTGGGCCTGTCGTTCGTCGCCGTGGTCCACCACCTGTCGGACGTGGTGGACGGTGCGGCGGCCAAGGAGGCCTCGGCGATCCTGAAGATGGCCTCGACCCGGACGATCTACATGCAGAAGGCGGAGGAGGCGCGGGCCACCGGCCGGGTGCTGGGTCTGCCGCGCTGGGCGGTGGAGATCATCCCCACACTTTCGCCGGGCATCGCGGTCTGGGACGTCAACGGGAACGTCCAGGTGGTGAAGCACATCATCACCGAGGCCGAGCGGCCACTGGTCTACACCGACCGCGCGATGACCGAGGACGCCGTCGCCGAACGGGTGCGTGCAGAGCGTCAGTTGGCGTCCGAACCGGGCGTCTGAGCCCGGTTCGCCGGCGGCCCCGACGGGCGCCCGGCCGCGCTCCCCGCGAGCGGCGGCCGGGGTGCGCTGGGGGCGTGCCGGCGGGGAAAGTCCGGCGACGATTCGTCAGTAGGTAACCCTGTCGTTACGTCCAGGGTCCTGACAGCTACGCGCGTTGACTCTAGGCTGCACTCGCGCAACGACACTCAGCGCCCCTACGGACCCGTCCACAGCCGGGCGCTCTCTCTCAGGTGCAGGGGACCCCTTCATGCTCTCCGTCAGATCCCGACGTGCGGCGCTGGCCGTCATCGCCGCCGCCGGCCTGGTGGGCACGGTGGCCGTGCCCACCGCGGCCCAGGCCGCGGACGCCAAGCGTCCCAAGACCGTCAACCTCCAGTTGCTGGCCATCAACGACCTGCACGGCAACCTGGAGGCCCCGGCCGGCTCGTCCGGCACCATCCGCGAGATCGACCCGGCCACCGGCCAGCCCGTCAACACCCCGGCCGGCGGCGTCGAGTACCTGGCCACCGCGCTGCGCGACGCGCGCATACCGGCCGACGACTCGATCACCGTCGCCGCCGGCGACCTGGTCGGCGCCTCCCCGCTGACCTCGGCGCTCTTCCACGACGAGCCCACCATCGAGGCGCTGGACAAGCTCGGCCTGGACGTCACCTCGGTCGGCAACCACGAGTTCGACGAGGGCGCCGCCGAGCTGCGCCGCCTCCAGGACGGCGGCTGCCACCCGGTCGACGGCTGCTACGAGGAGGGGCGCAAGTTCAAGGGCGCCAACTTCAACTACCTGTCGGCCAACGTCACCGACGAGAAGACCGGCAAGCCGCTGCTGGCCCCGTACTGGGTGACCAAGTCGCAGGGCGTGAAGGTCGGCTTCATCGGCGTCACCCTGGAGGGCACGCCGAACATCGTCACCGCCGAGGGCGTCAAGGGCCTGAAGTTCGGCAACGAGGTCGCCACGATCAACAAGTACGCCGCGGAGCTGAAGGCCAAGGGCGTCAACTCGATCGTCGCGCTGATCCACGAGGGCGGCCTCCCGGCCAGCAGCACGTACAACTACGACTGCGGCCCGGCCGGCCAGGGCATCTCCGGCCCGATCGTCGACATCGCCAAGAACATCGACCCGGCGGTCGGCGCCATCGTCACCGGTCACACCCACAACGCGTACGCCTGCACCATCCCGGACCCGCAGGGTGTGCCGCGTTCGGTGACCAGCGCGGCCTCCTTCGGCCGGCTCTACACCGAGATCGACCTGAAGCTCGACAAGACCACCGGCACGATCGTCCGTCCGTCGGTCAAGGCCGAGAACCACATCGTGCGCCGCACGGTCGCGAAGGCCCCGGACATGACGGAGCTGATCGCGCACTACTCCAAGCTGGCCGCGCCGATCGCCAACCGCCCGATCGGTTACATCGCCTCGGACATCAACGGCCGCGGCAACAGCGACCCGGAGAAGCCGCTCGGTGACGTGATCGCCGACGCCCAGCTGGCCGGTCTCGCGCCCGCCGACAAGGGCGGCGCGCAGATCGCCTTCATGAACCCGGGCGGTATCCGCTCAGACCTGGTCTTCAAGGCCAGCGGCGCCGAGGGCGACGGGGTGGTGACCTACGGCGAGGCGTTCACCGTCCAGCCGTTCACCAACATGATGCAGGTCAAGACGCTGACCGGCGCCCAGCTGATCCAGCTGCTCCAGCAGCAGGTGAGCGGTCCCAACGAGGCCTCGCCGAAGATCCTGCAGTCCTCCAAGGGCCTCACCTACACCCTGGACATGCGCAACAAGGGTGCCGAGCGGCTCGTCGTCGACTCGGTTCGGCTGAACGGCGCGCCGATCGACCCGGCCGCCAAGTACCGGGCCGCGGCCAACGAGTTCCTGGCCGGCGGCGGCGACGGCTTCCCGGCCTTCGCGGCCGGCACCGACAAGCTCGTCGGCGCCTCCGACCTGGACGTCTTCGCCGCGTACCTCGGTGCCAACAGCTCGGCCGCCGCGCCGCTTCAGGCGCCGGCGCAGGACCGCATCAAGGTCATCGGCCCGGGCAGCAGCATCGGCTGACCGTGAGTCGGTCGGGGCGGGGGGCCCGGGGGGCGCCCCCCCCCCCGGGGGCTTCCGGGCCTGGTTGCCCTCCCCCCCCCCCCGACCCGCCCGGCGGGCCGGGCGGCCC
>NZ_JBHXKE010000139.1:12016-24983 GCF_042722765.1 Kitasatospora sp. NPDC058406 | reverse complement strand
GTGGTCGCCACGATGGCGCTCTCGCTGCCGGTCGCGCAGGCCGACCGGCTCACCGCCGCCGCCGGTCACCTGCGCCGCAGCGTCGGCGCGATGACGCCGTCGTTCGTCCTCTGACGGGCCGTGACTCGACCGGACCGGCCCCGGGGGCGCCCCTCGTTCACCATTTGAAAAAGCACGTCTTGTCCACTACGTCCCCAAACGTGGACGATGAGGACGGACGTACCGCACGCACTCCCTCCCCCTGTCAGCGAACTGCCTTGTCCGGCCACCCGCGGGACCCACACCCGCACGGCCGGGCAGAACGAGAGGTACTGGCGCCATGCAGCACAGCACAGTCCAGGGCCACCTGATGATGAACCTGGTGGTCTCGCACGAGCTCTCCTTCCGCATCGTGGTCGACCTCGCCTACGACCCCGTCGACCCGTACGCGGTCCGTTTCACGTTCCACCTGCCCGGCGACGAGCCGGTGACCTGGGTGTTCGCGCGCGAGCTGCTGCTCGACGGGATCGGCCGCCCGGCGGGCGAGGGCGACGTGCACATCCATCCGGCCGGCGGGGAGCTCGCCGAGGTCTGCATCGTGCTGCACTCCCCCGAGGGGGGCGCCGTGCTGCGGTCGCCGGCACCGCCGCTGGTCGCCTTCCTGACCCGCACCGACCGGCTGGTGCCGATGGGCCAGGAGGTCACCGCCGGCGAACTCGACGCCCAGCTCGCGCTCATCCTCCGAGGGCGTGAGAACGCCGGGTGACCGGGGAGGCGGGAACACGGAAGGGGCCCCTTCCCGGTGAACGACCGGGTCGGGGCCCCTTCGCACGGGCCGGCACGGTGACTCGCTCAGTCGTCGTCGAGGGCGAGGCTGAGGCCCCAGGAGACCAGGCTGATGATCAGCGCACCGAACAGTGCGGCCCAGAAGCCGTCGACGTGGAAGCTGAGGTCGAGCTTGTCCGACGCCCACGAGGTCAGCCAGAGCATCAACGCGTTCACGATGAAGGTGAACAGACCCAGGGTGAGGATGAACAGGGGGAAGGAAAAGAACTTCACCACCGGCTTGATCAGCCAGTTCACCACCCCGAAGAGCAGTGCCACGGCGACCACCGTGAGCGTCTTGTGCTGCCAGTCGTCCCCGGCCAGCGTGATGCCGGAGACGATCCAGGCGGCGACCCAGATGGCCGCCGCGTTGATCAGTGTCTTGATGAGGAAACCCTTCATGGGGCCAGCGTCCCAGGTCGGTCAAGGGACGGGCGAGAGCCCCGGGCGTCGTGGTGGTGTTGAATGCCTCCTGGACCGACGCCCGGACGAGGAGGGGTGCCCCGATGAAGGTGTTCCGGCTGGACCGACTGGACGCCGAGCGTGCCGCCAACGACGGTGCGTACCTGAGGTTCCTGCGCGAGCCGCGGATGTCCGCCGGCCTCTACGCGCTCTCCCCCGGCGACACCGACACGCAGACCGCGCACACCCAGGACGAGATCTACCAGGTGATCAGCGGCCGGGCCGAGCTGACCGTCGGGGACGAGACCACCGCGGTGGGGCGGGGCACCGTGGTGTACGTGCCGGCCGGGGTGCCGCACCGGTTCCACCACATCACCGAGGAGCTGCGGGTCCTGGTGGTGTTCTCCCCGCCGGAGGACTGAGGCCGGAGGAGTGGGGCCGGAGGAGTGGGGCCGGAGGTCCGGCCGCCGCGGACCGGGCCCCGACCGGCCCTCCGGAAGCCCGGACCCGCCGGTTAGGGTCGGAGCATGAGCCTGAGCCTGACGGAAGAACTCTGGGCGGCGATCGAGCCGGTCTACGCCGAGATACTCGACCACCCCTTCATCGCCGGCCTCACCGACGGCACCCTGCCGCGCGAGGCGTTCCGCCACTTCGTCGTGCAGGACTCGCACTACCTGCGCGACTACGCCCGCGCGCTCGCCGTCTGCGCCGCCAAGGCCCCCGGCGAGGAGGAGGTGCGGGCCTTCGCCGACGACGCGATCGGCGCGCTGGCGGCCGAGCAGGGGATGCACGCCGACTTCCTGGAGGCCTTCGGCGACAGCGCCGAGGAGGCCGCCGCCGAGCCGGTGCTCCCCACCACCCGCGCGTACACCAGCTACCTGCTCGCCACCGTCTACGGCGGCTCCTTCGCCGAGGCGGTCGGTGCGGTGCTGCCGTGCTACTGGATCTACGCCCGGGTCGGGGACCGGCTGCTGGCCCAGGGCTCCCCGGACCCGCTCTACGCGAAGTGGATCGCCACCTACGGCGACGAGGCGTTCCAGTCGGTGGTGCGGCGGGTGCTGGCGCTGACCGACCGGCTCGGTGAGGAGATGTCCGCGGCCGAACGGCGACGCGTGGTGGAGCACTTCGTCACCACCTCGCGGTACGAGTGGATGTTCTGGGACGCCGCGTGGCGGCGGGAGACCTGGCCGGTCTGACCCCCGTGCGGGCCGTCCCCGCAGGTCGCCGGTGTCGTCCGGGGCCCGTCCGGTGCTTGGCCGGGGCGCTGCCGGACGGCCGGCCCCGGGGGTTCACCCGGGGTTCAGGGTAGGGGTGATCTCCGGGTTCTCTCCGGGCCGTTGGCTCTCGTTCGGCCACTTGCGTCACCGTACGATCGAAGTACCGAGAACGAGCGGGATGCGGCACCGGACGGCAGCCGACCCCAAGGGGAGAGAAGGAACGGACATGGCTGAGCTCTGGAAGTCGCTGCCCTCGTGGGTGCGGAACATCGTCGTGCCGGTGCTGGTGCTGGTACTCGCCTGGAACATCCTCGGCCTGGTGTTCAGCGTCGTCGGTGCCCTGCTGAGCCTGGCGATCAAGCTGCTGGTGGTGGTGGGCATCGCCGCCGCGGTGGTGATCCTGGTGAAGAAGGCCGCCAGGAACTGACCCGGCCGGAACCGGTCTTCACCGGCCTCGACCGGTCTCCACCGGTCTCGACCGGCCTTGCGCGGACGCCCGCACCCCTCACCGGGGTGCGGGCGTCCGTCGTCGGGGGCCGGGTCGGCGGTTCAGGCCGGGCCGGCGGTTCCGGGGGGTGCGGCCGCGGGCGCCGCGCGGTCGAGCATCAGGACGGTGTCGAGATCCCAGAGCGGGCGCCAGCCCTGGGTGCGCGCGCGGGCCAGGTCCAGGGTGACGCTGCGGGACAGCTGGTCGACCGCGTACGGGGTCAGACCCGGGACCCGGCCGGTGCGGGCGGCCAGCCGGGCCAGCGGCGCCGGGACGTGGTGGAGCCCGGCGTGCACGCCGTGGGCGGCGAGCACCGCGCGGACCGCCTCGTCGCGCCGGTAGTGGCGGGCGTCGGCGATGTTGTAGGCGCCCGGTGCCCACGGGCGGTTGCCGGGGCGGCCGGTCCCGGCGGCGGCCAGACAGGCGTCGGCGAGGTTCTGCACGGCGGTGAGGCTGAGCCGGACGTCCCCTCCGGGCAGCAGCAGTCGCCCGTGCCGGACCCGTTCCAGCAGCCGGGGCACGAGGTGAGGATCGCCCGGCCCGTAGACGGCGCGCGGACGCAGGACGACCGCCCCCGCCGCGAGCGCGAGCCGCTCACCGGCGGCCTTGGTGCGACCGTACGCGTTGAGGTGACCGCCCTCGGTGGGGTGGTGCTCCCGGACGGACTCGCGGGCGATCCGGGGGTCGTAGACGCTGGCGCTGGAGACCCAGACGACCGGGCGCCCGGCGGCGGCGCGCAGCAGGCGCTCGGTGCCGGTGACGTTGACGGCGAACTGCCCGGCCTCGGCGGCGGAGCCCGGGGGCAGGTCGGCGACGGCGGCGGCGCAGTGCACCACGGCGTCGACGCCGGTGAGGTCAGGGTCGGCGACGGCGGCGTCCCAGTGGACGTGGCGGCCGGCCGGACCGGGGCGGCGGCCGTAGCCGACCACGTCCAGACCGTGGGCGACGGCGGCGCGGACGACGTGGGAGCCGCAGAAACCGCTCGCTCCGGTGACGGCTATCCGCATCGGGGGTCTTCTCGGTGGAGGGCGGCGGCTGCGGCGTGGGGACAGGTGGGTGCGGGCGCCGGGGGCGCGGGACCGGGGGGAACGGTGACGGCGGGCCCGGTCGTGGCGGGGGTGACGGTGGCGGTCGGCGCGACCGCGTCGGCCCGGGCGGTGTCGGCTCGGGCGGTGGGGGTGCGGGTGCGGCGCACGGTGAGTTCCGCCCAGCCGGGGAGCGCGGCGCGGCGGTCGGCCCGGGCACGGGTGACCACCGGGCGGTACGGCGCGAGGGCGAGCAGGAGGTCGGCGAGCAGCACCCGGGCCAGGCCCGCGCCGGGGCAGGCGTGCGGTCCGGCGCCGAAGACGGCCTGGGTGGCGCCCGGACCGGAGGCGGCCTCCGGCCGGTGGGCCCGGGCGGCGTGCCGGGCGACCAGGATCAGCCGGTCGCCGGCCCGGACCCGGCGGCCGAACAGGACGGCGTCCTCGGCGGCCACCCGGGGGAGCAGGGGCGAGGGCGCGGTGAGACGGAGGAGCTCGGCGGCGAGTGCGGGAGCGGTGGCGGCGTCGACCGACGGCCAGAGGCCGGCGTCCGCGCACCAGGCGGCGGCCCGGGGGAGGGCGGCGACGGTGGTGTTGACGGTGGCGACCGCGACCATCGTGTCCAGCGGGTCGGGCAGCAGCGCGGCCAGGTCGGCGGCGCGCGCGGCGGAAGCCCGGGCGGTGCGGCGACGGGGCCGCGGTCCGGGCAGGTGGTCGCGGGCGGTGGCTTCGGCGGCCCGGGCGGCGGCACCGGCCAGGGCGTGCGGGGCGGCCGGGGAGCCGGTCAGCGCGGCGGCCGTCACCCCGGACAGCTCTTGGGCCAGGCGGACCAGGTCGATCGGCCCGTCGGCGATCGCCGGCACCCGTTCGGCCAGCACGGCCAGCCAGTGCGGGCGCAGCCGCCGCACCGCCGCAGAGTCGAGTCCCGCTGCCAACACCCTTCGGGCGGAACGGTGTTCGGCGCCGTCCTGGTCGAACAGGAGCCCGCCGTCGGTCAGTCGGGCGGCGGCTCCGCCGGTGGTGCCGGGCGCGGTGCGGTCGAGCGGGATCCGGGTGAGCGCCTCGCGGTAGGCCTCGGTGTCGTGGACCAGGACGGTACGGCCGAGCCGGACCACCGGGCGTCGGCGGGTGGCGGCGAGCAGGGCGAAGAGCACCGGGTGGCTGTGCAGGTAGACCCGGCGGTCCCGCCGGCGGGCGGCGCGGTCGAGGGCGGCGCGGTCGAGGGCGCTGCGGTCGGGGTCCGTCCGGTCGGGGTCGGTGCGTTCGGGGGCGGTGCGGCTGGGCGTTGCTGCGCCGGTCGGGGCCGGCGAGGGTGCGGGTGCGGGTGCGGTCCGGCGGCCGGCGGGCGCGTCCGGGACGACGGTGTTCATGTGGACAACTCCCCTGCGCAGTAGGCGGATGCGGCAGCCCGGTCGGGTTTGCGGGAACGGCCGGTCAGAGGTACCTCGCCGAACAGGACGGCGTCCGGGCGGGCCGTGCCCATCCGGTCCAGCGGGGCGTTCAGCGCGGCCCGAAGCCGGTCGGGATCGGTGCCGGGCACGGGCTGGACGAGGGCGACCAGCCGTTCGTCGCCGTCCCCGGACGGGACTCCGACCAGCACCGCGAGGGCGACACCCGGCAGGTGCAGCGCCGGTTCGTAGAGGCCGGGATAGATGTTCTCGGCGCGGCGCAGGACCATGTCCTTGAGCCGGCCGCCGAGCACGATCCGGCCGTTCCCGTCGAGCGCGCCACGGTCGCCGGTGCGCACCCACGGGTCGGGTTCCTCGCCCAGGTAGCGGTGACGGGCGCCGGGGCCGGTGAGCAGCAGTTCGCCGTCCGGACCGAGGTCGGTGCGGACACCCGGCAGCGGGGCGCCGACCAGGTCGCCCGGGCCGGTGTAGGCGCTCTTCTCGACCTCCTCGACGGCCGCCGCCGGGAACAGCTCGGTGAGCGCGTACACGCCCCAGGCCTGGTCGGCGCCGGCCTGCTTGACCCGGCGGAGCAGGGCGGCGTCGGCGGGCGCCGAGCCGGTCCAGACCCGCCCGGTGAACCGGGCTCCGACGGCCAGGGCCGCACGCAGCTGCGGCGGGGTGAGATAGGTGTGGGCCGGCGCGAGCCGGGCGAGTTGGCGGGCGAGCGCGGTCGGTGTGCGGGCCGGCAGGGCGACGGCGGCACCGGCGGTGAGGGCGGGGACCAGGACGAAGAAGGTGCCGCCCACGACGGTCGTTCCGGGCCGCGGGTCGACCAGGTCGGTGACCGTGCGCAGCCCGGCGGCCAGGCCGTTCCGGGTGTGCACCACGGCGCGCGGGCGGGCGGTGGTGCCGGAGGTGAAGACGATGACGGCGTCGGCGTCCCGCTCGTGGGTGTCGCGGCCGGGGACGCGGGGCACGGAGGCGCCGAACCGGCCGAGCCGCAACCCCGGTGCGCAGCCGGGCAGTCGTCGGCCGAGGGTGGCGACCGGGCCGATCACGTCCAGCGGGGGCAGGGCGAGGCCGGCGCGCCGGGCCAGCGGCTCGGCCCAGCCGGCCACCGCCTGGGCGGCGGCGTCGGCGAGCACCAGGTCGGGTTGGGCGAGGGCGAGCCGGGCGGCCAGCACGTCGGGGCCGGCGGCCGGGTCCAGGACGGCGATCCGCAGACCGAGCCGGTGCGCGGCGAGCATGACGGCGAGGGCCCGGGGGCCGGGGCGGACGGCGACGCCGAGGGTGGTGCCTTCGGTGAGGCCACGGGCGTGCAGGGCGGTGGCGTAGGTGTCGGCGAGGTCGGCGAGTTCGCCGCGACGGATCCGGACCCGGGTGGTGCCGAGCCGGGTGTGCCGCAGGACGGCCGGGCGGTCGGGGTGGACGGTGCGCAGCGCGTGGGCGAGCCGGTCGAGCATCGGGTGTCCTCGGCGAGGGAGTCTGGCGGGTGCTGGGTCAGGGCAGGGGCAGGGGCAGGGGCAGGGGCCGGGTCAGGGGCTCGGGGCAGGGGCCCGGGTCGGCGCGGAGGGTGGGGCGGCGAGGAGTGGGACGGCGCCGGGACCGGGACGGTTGCCGGGGTCCGCCGTGCTCAGCGGACGTCGACGGAGCGTGGTCCGGCGCCGCGCTCCAGGTACCAGCGCGCCGTGCCGACCACCCCGTAGGCGCGGATCCGCCGGGTGGAGTTCTGCACCACCATGTCCCGGCGGTGCACGATCGCCGTGCTGTGCCGGCGGACCCGGTTGATGAACGTGCGGTCGGTGGGCGAGGGCCGGCGCGGCATGCCGCCGACGGCCTGGTACAGCTCGGCGGTGATCGCCATGTTGTTGCCGGCGTGCATCCGGTACGGGGTGAGGTAGCCGTGCCGGCGCCGGTGCGCGGGCCGGATCCGGCCGAAGAAGGCGCCCAGCGCGACCAGGAGCAGGAAGACGGCCCGCCCGGTCGGCCCGTGCTCGTCGCGGCGGGCGGTGACCCGGCCGCAGACCAGGCCGCCCCCGGCGCACATCCCGGCCCGGGCGGCGGCGCTCCAGCCGGGCTCGGGCAGGCAGTCGGCGTCGGTGCGGGCGAGCAGCGTCGCGCCGTGCGCGATGGCGTGCCGGAAGGCGGTGTCGACCGCCGAGCCGACGCCCTTCTCCGGCTCGACCAGCACCTCGACGGGGAAGGGCGCCCGGGCGGCGAAGGCGCGGACGGCGGCCACCGTGCCGTCGGTCGAGCCGTTGTCGGCGACCAGCAGGGTGAACTCCCTGTCCCGTTGGGCGGCGAGGGCGTCCAGGGCGCCGGTGATCCGGGCCTCCTCCTGGTAGGCGGGGACGACGACCCAGAGCCGGTGGCCGTCCGTCCGGGGGGTCGCCGGGGTGCTCACGACGCCTCCCAGACCATCGTCATCAGGCTGACGCCGCCGCCCAGGCCGAGCAGGAGCACCTTGTCTCCGGTATTCAACTCGTGTCTTATTCGGTCGAGTTGGATGCCGAGCGTAGCGCTGGCGACGTTTCCCAGCTCGGGCACGGTGACCACCAGCTTCTCCGCCGGCACCCCGGTGAGCTCGACGAACCGCTCCAGGTAGGGGACGGTCACCTGGTGCACCAGCACCCGGGCGTAGTCGTCCCAGCCGAGGCCGGTGCGGGCGGCCACCCGGGTCAGGATGTCCCCGCCGATCTTCTCGAAGACGCCGCGCAACTCCTTGCCGCCGCCCCGGAAGTAGCTGTACTCGTCGCCGCGCGGGTGCCGCGAGCCGCCGCCCGGGATCCCGCCGACCTCCCAGTGTTCGGAGGCGGTCTCGGTCTCGATGTCGAGGATGCCGCCGCGTTCCACCGCCTCGACCACGACGGCGGCGCCGGCGTCGCCGAAGGTGTAGCCGGCGAACCCGTCGCGGAAGTCGGCGAGGCCGTCCGGGTCGCGCCGCATGGCCCGGCTCGGCGTCTCGCCGGTGACCACCAGGGCGCGCCGGGCCCGGCCGGCGAGGATCATCGCGCGGGCCAGGTCGATGCCGTTGAGGAAGCTGTTGCAGGCGTTGCTGACGTCCAGCGCGTGTGCGCGGGAGCCGAGTTCGGCCTGGACGAGGTGGGCCGTGGCGGGCTCGCAGACGTCCCGGGTGGCCGAGGCGTACAGCAGCAGGTCGAGGTCGAGCGGGTCCAGTCCGCGGGCGGCGAGGGCGCGCCGGGCGGCGCCCACGGCCAGCGTGGAGGCGTACTCGCCCTCGGCCGCGAAGTGCCGGGTGACGATGCCGGTGGCCTTCTCGAACGTCCGCTCCGGCAGGCGGAGTCGGCCGCCGGCGGTGACCTCGTCCTGGAGCTGCTGGGAGGTCAGACGGCGGGCGGGCAGGTGGGCTCCGACGGCGGTGATGCCGATCCGCGCGGTGGCTGCAGGGTGCATGTCCCCATCGTCCGGCGGACGCACCCGCGCCCACCTGAGTACCCGTACTCAGGTGGGCGCGGGCGGCTACCCAGTCACGTCACTCCTCCGTGGTCCGGTCCGCGGGCACCCGGTCCGCCGGCGTGCGGTCGACCGGAATCTGCTGGACGGCCGCAGCCGGTGCCGCGGTGGGTGCCGCGGCCGGTGCGGCCTCCGGCCCGATGGTGGTCAGCAGCTGGCGGGCCAGGCCGAGCCCGGTGCCGCCCATGGTGAGCGCCTTGGCGAACAGCTCGCCCATTCCGTCGGCGCCGTTGAGCAGCACCATGTGCTCGACGTGGCCGAACGACTCGGCGGCGGCCAGCACGATGTCCGGCCACTTCTCCGCCAACTCCTGTGCGACCAGAGCCTCCTGGTTCTCGGCCAGCGCGTCGGCACGGGCCTTGAGGCCCTCGGCCTTGGCGAGACCGAGAGCCCGGACGGCCTGCGCGTCCGCCAGACCGCGTGCCTCGGCGGACGCCGCCTCCGCCTCGCCGGTGGCCCTGGTCGCCTCGGCGGCGGCCAGGCCGCGCAGCTTGGTGGCCTCCGCCTCGGCCTGGGCCGCGATGCGGACCCGGCCGGCCTCGGCCGCCGCCTTCAGCTCGGTCTCCTGGGCCTGGGCCTGGGCGGCGGAGATCCGGGCGTCACGGTCGGCGTCCGCCGTGGTCCGGGTGTCGTACGCCCGGGCGTCGGCCGGTTTGCGGACGTCGATCTGGAGCTGCTGCTCCTTCCGCTGGGCCTCCAGCTCGGCGACCCGGGTCTCCTGGACCACCACCTGCTGCCGGGCGCCGGCGTCGGCGAGCGGGCCGGCCTGTCGGGCCCTGGCGTTGGCGGTGTCCCGTTCGGCCTGGTAGGAGGCCTGCTGGATCTCGCTGTTGCGGGTCGCCTCGGCCTTGCGGGCGGCCGCCTCCTGCTCGGCCTCGGTGGCCAGCCGGTCGGCGTGCGCCTGCGCGATCCGGGCGTCCCGCTGGACGGCTGCGGCGTGCGGGATGGCGAGGTTCTTGATGTAGCCGGTCGGGTCGATGATCTCCTGGATCTGCAGGGTGTCGATGATCAGCCCGAGCTTCTCCATCTCCAGCCCCGAGGCGGCCCTGGTCTCCCCGGTGAGCCGCTCGCGGTCGCGGATCATGTCCTCGACGGTGAGCCCGCCGACGATCGACCGCAGGTGTCCGGCGAAGACGTTGTGGACGCGCTGGCTGATCAGCTTCTGCTGGTCGAGGAAACGGCGGGCGGCGTTGGCGATCGAGACGTCGTCGTCGCCGACCTTGAAGATCACCACGCCCTTCACCCGGACCGGGATTCCCTGCGTGGTGACGCACTCGACGTTCAGTTCGGCCTCGTTGAGGTCCAGCGAGAGCCGCCGGACGCCCTGCAGGCCGGGGGTGACGAGGGTCCCCCGGCCGGTGACGATCCGGAATCCCAGCCCGTCGCCGACCCCCTCGGTCCGGTGCCGGGAGCCGGAGATGATCAGAGCCTCGTTCGGCTCGGCCACCCGCCACATGAGTTTGAAGAGTGTGATTCCGAGGAGCAGTGTCGCGACCACCGCTCCGGGGATGAGGTACACCATGGTTCAACTCCCCCTTCCGGCGCAGGAGATGCGCCGTCTCGGATTCTCCGCCGGAGCCAAACCGATGGAAAGGGAAGTGACATGACGCTCTGTCACAAGGTCGTCACGGGCCTATGGGCGCTACGTACACGGTGCGCGGCGGCTGGTACTCGATCACCAACACCGGTGTGCCGACCGGCAGTCGGTCCCCCGGTACGGCGAGGTAGGCGAGGAACGCCTCGGCGCCCTGCCGCTCCGGGACGTGCACCATCACCTCGCCGACCAGCCCCGTGCCGACCGTCCCGGTGACCCGCCCCGTGCTTCCGACCACGCCGGCCTCCCTCTCGTCGTCCCCGCCGTCGACCCCGCGACTGCCAGTCTGCCCGGCCGGGGCCCGATTGCCGGTCCGCTCGGCCGCGACCGTCCGATTTGCCGGATTCGACACCCGTCGGCCGGCCGTTCCGACCCCCTCTGGACCTCCGGCGTTCCGCTCGCTACGGTGTTGGACGTCATGCGCAGGCAACACGGCCTGCGGACACGGGAGCTCGGAGCACCGGGCTGAGAGGGCGCTGACCGGAACGTCGTCCGACGTGCCGACCGCTGCGTCGACCGCAGGAACCTGACCGGGTAATGCCGGCGTAGGGAGTAGAAGGTCTGATGACCACGTTCGACGCACAGCCGCAGTCTGCCCGGAACTCCGCCGTCTCCAGCGCGGGTACCGGCTACCCGACCCCGGCCTGGCGCAAGGCCTACCGCGACGGGTCCCGCCCCGACCTGCGCGTTCCGTACCGCGAGGTCGTGCTCACCAACGGGAAGACCGTCCCGCTGTACGACACCTCCGGGCCGTACACCGATCCGGCCTACGAACCCGACGTGCGGCGCGGCCTGCCGGCCCTGCGCGACTCCTGGATCCGTCAGCGCGGCGACGTCGAGGAGTACGACGGGCGCGAGGCGCGCCCCGAGGACGACGGCATCAAGCACACCTCGCCGCGCGGCGGAAACCTGCGCAACCTCGACGCGGTCTTCCCCGGCCGTCCGCGCCGCCCGCTGCGCGGACGCAGCGGTGCCGTCACCCAGCTGGCCTACGCCAAGCGCGGCGTCGTGACGCCCGAGATGGAGTTCGTCGCCCTGCGCGAGGGCCTGGCGGCCGAGTTCGTGCGCGACGAGGTCGCCCGCGGGCGCGCCGTCATCCCGGTCAACGTGAACCACCCCGAGGTGGAGCCGGCCGTCATCGGCACCAACTTCCTGGTGAAGATCAACGCGAACATCGGCAACTCCGCCGTCACCTCCTCGATCGAGGAGGAGGTGGAGAAGATGACCTGGGCCACCCGCTGGGGCGCCGACACCGTCATGGACCTCTCCACCGGCCGCAACATCCACACCACCCGCGAGTGGATCCTGCGCAACTCCCCCGTGCCGATCGGGACCGTGCCGCTCTACCAGGCGCTGGAGAAGGTCGACGGCCGGGCGGAGGAGCTCAGCTGGGACGTCTACCGCGACACAGTCATCGAGCAGTGCGAGCAGGGCGTCGACTACATGACCGTCCACGCGGGCGTGCTGCTGCGGTACGTTCCGCTGACGGCCCGCCGCAAGACCGGCATCGTCTCGCGCGGCGGATCGATCATGGCCGCCTGGTGCCTGGCGCACCATCAGGAGAACTTCCTCTACACCAACTTCGCGGAGCTCTGCGACATCCTCGCGCGCTACGACGTCACCTTCTCGCTCGGTGACGGCCTGCGCCCCGGTTCGATCGCCGACGCCAACGACGAGGCGCAGTTCGCCGAGCTGGAGACGCTGGGCGAGCTGGGACGGATCGCCCGCGCGCGGGACGTCCAGGTGATGATCGAGGGTCCGGGCCACGTCCCGATGAACAAGATCAAGGAGAACATGGATCTCCAGAAGGAGATCTGCGACGAGGCCCCGTTCTACACCCTCGGCCCGCTCACCACGGACGTCGCGCCCGGCTACGACCACATCACCTCCGGCATCGGGGCGGCGATGATCGCCTGGTGGGGCACCGCGATGCTCTGCTACGTCACGCCCAAGGAACACCTGGGCCTGCCGAACCGGGACGACGTGAAGACCGGCGTCATCACCTACAAGATCGCCGCCCACGCCGCCGACCTCGCCAAGGGCCACCCGGGCGCCCAGGACTGGGACGACGCCCTCTCCGACGCCCGCTTCGAGTTCCGCTGGGAGGACCAGTTCAACCTGGCCCTCGACCCGGAGACGGCCCGCGAGTTCCACGACGAGACCCTCCCCGCCGAGCCCGCCAAGACGGCCCACTTCTGCTCCATGTGCGGGCCGAAGTTCTGCTCGATGAAGATCTCCCAGCAGATCCGCGACCAGCACGGCGACGGCTCCACGGCCGTCAACGCCGGCTACGGCGCCGACGCGGTCGCCGGCATGGCCGAGAAGTCCGCCGAGTTCGCGGCCCAGGGCAACCGCGTCTACCTCCCGCTGGCCGACTGACGGGCTCCGCCGTCGGCATCGGCCGGGAGTGAGGTCGCGCTCGCGCGCAGACCGGCAGCGGTGCTGGGAGGTGGAGGGGGCTTCCCAGCACTGCGTCCGAGCCGGCGGGCCGGGGGGGCCCCGGGGGGGGGCGGGGGGCCCCGGGCGGGGGCGGGCCGGGGGGCGCGGGGGGGGGGGGGGGGGGTAGAAAAAAAAAA
>NZ_JBHXKE010000139.1:0-12006 GCF_042722765.1 Kitasatospora sp. NPDC058406 | reverse complement strand
GGCCCGCTATCCCGGCCCGTGGTTGTTGTTTGTGTTGGTTGTTCCCATCCTGTTGGCCCTTGAGGGGGGGCGGGTCCCGCGGGGGGGGGCGCCGGGGCACCGGGGCCGGGTCAGCCCTGGGACGCGGTGCGGCGGCGCTTCGCGTAGAGGACCGCGCCGGCGCCGAGCAGCACCAGGGCCGCGCCCGCGCCGAACAGGGCGCCGGAGTTGCCGGCCCCGGTGGCGGCGAGGTTGGTGCCGGCCGGGGCGGTGGTGTTGGCGGCGGCCGGGGCCGAGGGGGTGTTCGCGGCCGCCGGGACGACCTGGGCGTCGGGCGTCCTGGTCGTCGCGGTCGGGCTGGGCCGGGTGGTGGAGGTCGTCGGGGCGGCGGTCGTCGCGGTCGGGCTGGGCTTGGCCGTCGCGGTGGAGGGCGAGGCCGAGGGCGAGATGGACGGGGCACCGTTGCCGTCCAGCGTCACCGACGCCTTCAGGATGGTGTCGACCGGGCCCTGGTCGGTGTCGGGGTCGAGGCTGAGCGAGCCGGAGACGCCGGACCACTGCCCGGTGTAGCCGGTGAGCGACAGCCGTACCTGGTAGCGGTGGCTCGCGCCCTTGCCGAGGCCGCCGGTCACCGGCGGCAGCTTCCAGACGTTGTCCGAGCCCGGGACGGTGACCCACGCACCGCCCTGGGACACCTCCAGCTTGAGGACGGCGGAGATCGGGCGGGAACCGTCACTGAAGCGGAGCGTCGGGTTGATCGCGGCGCCGATGGCCGCGCCGTTGTTGGTCAGGTCGAGGTCGGTCTCGAAGGGCTTCTTGTACGAGACGGTGCCCAGGTTGTTCGTGAACTTCTGGACGAGGGCGCCGGTGGGGGAGGCGACCGGCAGGGTCACCGGCTCGACGGCGGTGCTGTTGCCGAGGTCGTTCACCAGCGCGACCTTCACGGCGGTGTCGTCCGCCGGGAGGGCGGCCCTCAGGGTGAAGGAGACCGCCCAGCTGTAGGTCGTGCGGGCCGGCACCGTGAAGGGCACGTGGGACATCCGGTTCTCGGGCACGACGTGGCCGGAGAAGTTGCTCCCGTTGAAGCTGGTCAGGCCGTAGGTGGCCGGCGCGGAGATCGCCTTGGCGCTGAAGTCGATCCAGTTCCATCCGGTCGGGGCGGCGCCCACCGGCGTGACGGTCACCGCCGGGTGGAACGGGCGCTCCTGGTCGGAGTTGTTGGTGACGGTCATCGTCAGGGTCGCGCCGACACCGCCGCGGGTCAGCGGCGCCTGTCCCGCGGCCGGCTCCAGGGTGGCCGTCAGGGGCTGGGCGGTGCTCGGGGCGGGGGTGTCCGAGGCGGCGGCGGTGGCGGAGGGCGCCGGGGTGTCGGCGAATGCGGTCGCCGGTGCGAGCGCGGAGGTGCCGGCGGCGACCACCAGCGTGGCGGTGGCGAGCAGGCGGGAACGGCGGGTGAGCGGGCGTGCGGACATGAGCGGATTCCCCCCGGGAAGAACCGAATACGGGTGCGTGCTGAAGGTCGGTCCGCCGCTCTCCTGCGGGTCCGGCGGCTGCGACGGGAGGATCTTCTCAGGAGAATCGTTTGCTTACCAAGAGACGGCCGTCACTGCCGTGCAACGGGGCGTCGGCCCGGACGGCAGCCGTGTGGTTCGCGTGCCGCTGACCCGTTTCGCCGGGGTTTGACGGGTCGCGGCGGACGTTGACCGCGGGCGGGTTCGGGGTCGTGTCGGGGCGGGGACTCGTAGGCCGGCAGCCGGGAAGGTCTCCGGCTGCCCGCCCGTCCGAACGGCGTGTCAGATCACGGCGAGCCGGTCCACCAGCAGCTCCACCCTCTGCTCGGCTTCGGCCGGCGGCAGCCGTCCCGCCCGGGTCAGGGTGGCCAGCCCGTGCAGGGCCGCCCAGAACACCTCGGTGAACAGCCCCGGGTGGACGCCCTCCCCGGCGACCTCGCCGAGGCTCTCCAGCAGGGCGGCGAAGGCGTCCTTGAGCGGCGCCGGGGTGTCCTCGGCCGCGAAGGCCAGACCGCCGTCGAGCTGGAACATGGCGTCGTAGACCGCCGGGTGGCGTTCGGCGAAGTCGAGGTAGGTGCGGGCGAGAGCGGTGACCCGGGTGCGGGGGCCGTCGGCGGCCGAGGTCGCGGCCCGCAGCGCCGCGGCCATCTCGGCGGCACCCTCCAGGGCGACGGCCCCGATGATCTCGCGCTTGCCGCGGAAGTGGCTGTAGAGGACGGGCTGGCTGTACTCGATGCGCTCGGCGAGCCGGCGGGTGGTGACCGCGTCCCAGCCCTGTTGCTCGGCGATTTCGCGGGCCGTCGCCACGATGAGGTGCTCGCGGGCCGTCCGTTCGCGTTCCTTGCGTTCCTGAACCGACATGACCTGATTCTAGCACCGCTAGACAAGAGAGCGGCAGTAGTACTAGCGTTGCTCTCATCACCTAGCGGCGCTAGATCTCAGGAGGGGTCATCATGCTCGACGCACTCAAGGTCGTCACCATCGTGGTTGTCGGAGTGATGGTGGGGGTGGAGTTCTCCGTCGCCTTCGTCGTCAACCGGATCCTCGGCGCACTGCCCGAGGACAGCTACCAGCTCGGCCGCGCCCACGGTGGCCGGATGCTCGGCGCCCTGATGTCGGTCTGGTACTTCACCTCCCTCGCCCTGAGCGCCGTGTGGGCCGTCGCCGGATGGCACCGCCCCGGCGTCGGCCTCGTCGTGACCGCCGCCGCACTGCTGGTCATCAGCGTGCTCATGTCGGTCCTGCTGCTCGTCCCGATCAACAACCGGAGCAAGACGTGGACCCCCGAGAACCGGCCCGCGGACTGGAGGGAGCAGAGCGACCGCTGGGACCGCTTCCACTACGCCCGCGTCGCCGTCATCGTCGCCGCCTTCACCCTGCTGGCCGCCGCCCTCGCCTGACCTCGCGGACCGGGACACCGGTCTCGACGAAGGTTGATCTGCCCCTGTGACCGGGGACCCTGACCGCTCAGGCCCGGGGGCGGGTGGCCCCGCGTTCGCCGAGGCGCATCGTCAGGGGTGCCGGGTGGATGACGGCGGAAGGCTTCGGGTCGGTGAGGTGTGCGCCTGTGCCCGGCACCGGTGTCAGCCGCCAGCGGCGCGCTATCACGGAGAGCGCGAGGGTGAGTTCGACGATGCCGTAGACCTCGCCGATGCACTTGCGGCTGCCGATGCCGTACGGGATGAACGTGTCCCGGGCCATCGCGTGCCGGCGCTCCGGGAGCCAGCGGTCCGGGTCGAATAGGCCGGGGGCGGGGTGCAGGTCCGGGCGGTGGTGGAGGAGGTACGGGCTGAAGAGGATCACGGTGCCCTCGGGGATGCGCCGTCCGGCCAGGACGGTGTCGTGCATCGCGACCCGGGTCAGCAGCCAGCCGGGCGGGTAGTACCGCATGACCTCGGTGAGCGTGCGGGTGGTGAGGTCGAGCCGGCCCAGGTGCGCCCAGGTGGGCGGCCCGTCGTCCAGGACCAGGTCGACCTCGCTGTGCAGGCGGGCCTCCAACCCGGGGTCCTGGCCCAGGAAGTGCAGCGACCAGGCCAGCACCGCCGCAGAGGTGGGGATCCCGGCCACCAGGAAGGTGATCACATGTTCGTGGATCTCCTCGTCGGTCATCGCCGAGGCCCCGCCGTCCGCCCGGCCGTCTCCGGCGGCCATGAGCACGGACAGCAGGTTGTCGTGATCGGCGCCGTCCCGGCGGTGGTCGGCGATCAGTCGGTCCACCAACGAGTGCAGTCGGGCCTTCGCCGCTTCGTAGCGACGGTTGCCGGAGGTCGGCACCTTCTCCAGGAAGGCGAAGGGCGAGTTCATGCGCCGGCCGACGCCCTCGTGGAACACCGGCAGCGCCTCGGCGATCACGGTCGCGGCCTCGGCGCGGGCTTCGGCGGCGAACATCGTGCGCGTGAGGACTCTCGTGATGATCTTGTAGGTGTGCTCGGCGACGTCGATGACCTGGCCGTCCGACCATCCGGCGGTGGCGGCGACGACCTCGTCGCGGATGGCCGGGACGTACTCCCGGATCCGTTCCGCGTGGAAGACCGGCTGGATCATGCGGCGCTGCCTGCGGTGTGGTTCGCGGGCGCTGGTGCCCAGGCCGTTCCCCAGCAGCTGCCGGAGCTTGTCGTAGATCGGCCCGCCCTTGTCGAAGGTCCTCGCGTCGGTGAGCACCTGCCGCACCAGGTCCGGGTGGCACACCGCATAGGCTCTGCGCGGCCCGAGTCCGATCTCGACGAGGTCGCCGTGTCGTGGGAGCGATCGCAGGAACGCGAGCGGGCGGCGCTGGAGTTGCCACGCGTGTCCGAGGAGCGGCAGAGCCCCCGGGGCGCGTCGGCTGCCGGGCGTGAAGGTGGGGAGGGCGGGCGGTACCGTCATCGTCGAACTCCTCGCGCAGCGGCTGGTGTTCTGGGTTGGTCGGGCCCTTGCGTCGCCGATGGGCTGACGGGAAGTCAGTTGTCGACTTTTACGGTCAGCCATCGAAGAGGAGCTGTCAATGCGGAGATCGCACCGGGTCGGTGGGCTCCGTGTCGACTGCCGGTGCGGACCCCGCCGCACCGGCTGACGGAGGCCGCGCGGCGGAGCGCGACCCCCGCCGCGGACGGGCGGCGCCGGTGTGCGGGCTCCCCCGGGGCTGGGTCGAGCGCGCCGGACCCCCGCGCCGCCGCGCCCTCGGCCCGTTACGGGCGCCCCTGCCGGTGGGGCGGGCTCAGGTCGGGGTCAGGCGGCGTCCTCGGGGTACCAGCGGAGTTCGACGGTGTTGCCGTCCGGGTCCTGCACGTACACGGACGTGGCGGTGCCGCGTGCGCCGTAGCGGGGGACGGGGCCTTCGAGGACGGTGAAGGTGCCGGCGTCGATGACCTCCTGCCAGTCCAGCGGTTCGACGGTCAGGCAGATGTGGTCGACGTTGGACTCGCCCCGGGGGCGGCTGATCAGGTCGATGATGGTCTCGGGGGTGATCCGGATCGACGGGAAGGGGGCCTCGCCGGCCCGCCACTCGTCGACGCGGACGGGCGCGAGGCCGAGCAGCCCGCCGTAGAACTCCAGCGAGCGCTCGATGTCGCGGACGTTGAGCACGAGGTGGTCGAAGGCCTTGACGCGGAGGGCGGTCACGGTGGCTCCAGTCGGGGGGAGGCGGTGGCGGTTCGTGTCCTCTACGATCCGCCGGGCGGCCGTCGCCATCAAGGCGGGATCGGCCAAGGATCGTTGAGCCGGGCTAAACGCCGGGGAGGGGCGGGGCCGGTGCTGGAACGGTTGGAGGTCGAGATCTTCCTGGCGCTCGCCGAGGAACTGCACTTCGGGCGGACGGCGGAGCGGCTGCTGCTCACCACGGGGCGGGTCAGCCAGGTGGTGCGGCAGCTCGAACGGCGGCTCGGCGGGCCGCTGTTCGAGCGGACCAGCCGGACGGTGCGGATCACGCCGGTGGGGCGGCGGCTCGCGGACGACCTGGCGCCGCTGGTGGCGGGGATGGACGAGGCGGTCCGGCGGGCGGTGGACGCGAACCGGGGCGTCACCGGCGAGCTGCGGGTCGCCTTCCTCGGGGAGGGGACGGCGCCGGTGCTGCTGAAGGCGGTGGCGCTGTTCGCCGAGCGGCACCCGGACTGCCGGGTGGACGTCCGCGAGGCCCAGCTGGCGAACACCCGGTCCAGCCTGCTGGACGGCTCCGTGGACGTCCTGATCGCGTCCTACCCGTTCGACGGGATGGCCTGCGGGCCGGTGCTGATGACCGAGCGCCGGGTGCTGGCCGTGGCGGCCGGCCACCCGCTGGCGGAGCGGGAGTCGGTGTCGCTGGAGGTCCTCGCGGACCACCCGGTGGTGCAGTACCCGGCGGTGACCTCGGTGGCGTTCAAGCGGGACCGCACGCCGGACCGTACGCCGTCGGGGCGGCCGGTGCCGAAGGGGCCGGCCGGCGGGACCTTCTCCGAGATGCTCACCCTGGTCGCCCTCGGCCGGGGCGTGCTGCCGGTCGGCGAGCACTCCCGGCGGTACTACCCGCGCCCGGATCTCGCCTACGTGCCGATCCACGACGCGCCGCCGATCGAACGCGGGCCGGTCTGGTCGGAGGGCAACACCACGGCGCGGGTGCGGGAGTTCGTCCGGGCGGCGGCGGACGCCGCGGCAGCGGGTGACTGACCGGGTGGCTCCGGCGGCCCGGGCGGTCCCGGCGGACCGGGCGGTGCAGGCGGTTCAGGCGGCGAGGGCGGTGGACGGCCGCCGGGCGGGGCCGGCGGCGCGGCGCCGGTAGTAGTGCACGGTCAGTACGGCGAGCAGCGGTCCCCAGAGGCCGAGCGGGAGGTAGGAGGCCCAGAAGAGGACGGTCTGGTAGCCGTGGGTGACGAGGCCGGTGGGCTCGCCGGTGAGTCCCCGCCCGAAGGCGCCCATCACCAGGGAGTACGGGAGGGCCATCAGCGCGGCGGCGCCGAGAGCGGCCGGGATCACCGCGGCGAGGGTCGGGACGGGGCGCCCGCCGAGGAACGGCATCCGGCGCGGCCACCGCTCGCCCCACTCGCTGACCAGCCCGAGGGCGAGGAACGCCAGCGCCTCGCTGACCGCGCTGAGCACGATCACGTACCACCACAGGGTCCCGGAGTCCGGGTCCGCCCCGGCGGACGGCTCCAGCAGCGGGGCGCCGAAGGTGAAGGCGGCGATCCGCCAGAGACCCGCGGGCAGCGCGGTCAGGCTGGTGACGTACGCGGTCCGCACGGCCCAGCGCGGTACTCCGGGCGCCGTCCGGCCGTGCAGCTTCTCCAGCATGGCGTGCGCGCTCATCGGTACCCCTCCGGTTCGGCGGGCGCTGGTCGGCCCGGCCGGTTCCGACGATTCCAGCGAGGGGTGGCCGGAGGCGTCGTCGCGGCGGGCGGACCGTCTCCCCCCGCCGGGGGAGGTCCGTCGCGGGCCCTCCTCCGGTCGGGCCGGCCGGGGAGGGCCGCACCGCACCGGGCCGCACCGCACCGGGCCGGCCGGGCCGGACCCCGGACGGACGCCGCCCCGGGAGCCGGCGGACCTCAGACCTCGTCGGGGCCGGTGAGGGCGCGCGAGGTGAGCCCGTTGCCTCCGGGGGCGCCGTCCGGCCCGCCGGCCCGGGCGGCGGCGGCCAGGTACGAGGGCAGGGCCCGTTCGCGCAGCGCGCGCTGCCAGTCGCGCCGGGCGTCGGCGAGTTCGGCGGCGAGGTCAGGGTCGGCGCCGGCCGGGACGGGTGCGGCGGAGCCGTCCCGCAGGGCGGTGAGGATCAGTCCGACGATGCCCACGGCCATCGCGGCCACCCCGGTGGCGAGCGCCAGCCACCCCGCGGTGAGCAGGGAGCGGCCCAGGGCGAGGTCCGGGTCGGCGGCCCGGAGGCCGTAGCCGAGCAGGAGCAGCACCAGCGCGGCGGCCCAGGCGAGGATCGGGGTGAGCACGGTGAGCACCGGGAGGAGTCCGGCACCGCCGTCGGACGAGCTCAGCTGGGCGAGCAGGCCGGGCGCGGTGGCTTCGCCGGACGGGCCGACCGGCCCGTCGGGGGGCGGTGTGCTGCGCAGGTTCTCGCGCAGCCGCAGGTAGTGCTCGTACTCGGTGGCCGCGGGCGCGGCGGCGGTGTCGGCGTCGTGCAGTGCGCGGTCGCGCAGTCGGTCGGTGGTGGGCGCGCCGGGCGCGCGGAGGACGGTGAGGACGGTGTCGTCGCGCAGTGCTTCGTCCAGGAGGCGCTCGAAGTCCGGGCGGTCCTCGGCGAGCAGGTGCGGGGCGTCGTTCATGGGGACCCCGTTCATGCAGAACCCCGTTCGCTCCGCCTCGTGGGCGTGGGGGCGGGGCACGGGAGACGGGCCGCCACACGGGCGGCCGGGCGTGGTGTGTCCCTGATGGTAGGGGCGGGTGGGGCCGGATCGACAGTGGCTTTCCGGAATTTCGCGCCCCGGCCGCGCGGGCGCGACCGCCCGGGCGCCGGGAACGCCTGTTCGGTTGACGCCGCGTCAAACGGCAGGGACCGGACCGTGAACGGTCCGGTCCCTGCTGCCGGGTGCCCGGCCGGACGTCAGATGGGCAGCCGTGCGACGAGCAGGCGGCCGTCCATGGTGACGCCGCCGTCCATGGCGACGGCGAGGTCGTCCGCGTAGACGTACGGGCCGGGGATGTGCGGCGGCATGCCGTCGTCCGAGTGGACCGCGCCGGTGAGGTACGGGATCGGGCTGTGCCCGTGCACGACGCGCGCGCCGCCGTAGGAGGCCAGCAGTTCGCGGACGGCCGTCGGGCCGGCGTCGCCGCGGAAGGCGAACCGCTTGGTGAACCGCCGGAAGCAGTCCCACCACTCGTCGACGCCCTCGTCGGCGAGCAGGTCGTGGACGGCGTCGTTGACCTCGGCGATGGACTCGCCGTACTCCAGGTACGCGGTGGTGTCGGAGTGCAGCAGCAGGTGGTCGTCCTCCAGCGCGATCGCGGGCAGCCGGGAGAGCCAGCTGATGTGGTGCGTCTCCAGCCGTTCCAGGTCGTGCTGCTGGCCGCCGTTGAGCCGCCAGGCGGCGAGGAAGGAGGCGGTGCCGGCGGTGGACTGGACGGGCTCGTCGCCGTACCTGGCCGCGCCGAGGAAGAGCAGCTCGTGATTGCCCATCAGCGCGCGGCAGTAGCCGCCGGCGGCGGCGGCCTCGGCGGCGAGCTGCATGACGAGGTCGATGACGCCGATGCCGTCCGGGCCGCGGTCGGTGAAGTCGCCGAGGAACCAGATCCGGGAGCGTCCGGCGGACCAGTGGCCGTCGGCGTCGACCAGTCCCTGGTGGCGCAGGGCGGCGAGGAGTTCGTCGAGGTAGCCGTGGACGTCGCCGACGACGTAGAGCGGGCCGGGCGGCTCGCCGGGGCCGGGGGCCGGGTAGGGGTGGTAGGGCAGGCCGGGTTCGGCGAGCGGGGGGCCGAGTTCGATGGTCGGCGGGTCGTCGCTCTGCCGTTCCCGCTGCTCGGGGTGGCCCTGGTGGCCGCCGTTGCCGCCGTGGGCGGTCGCGGGGTGGTCGGACAGGGCCGGTGGCTCGTAGCCCTGGTGCCCGCCGTGCCCGCCGTGGCCGTCCCCGGCCCCGGCCCCGGGGCCGTGTTCGGTCCCGGGGACCGGCCAGTGCTGTTCGAGGTAGCGGGCGCCGCCGTAGCCGCTGTACGTCTCGGCCTCGTACGGGGCCTCGGAGTAGCCGCTGGCGGGCTCTGGTTCGTAATAGGTGCCGTATGGCAGCACGTCGAGGTCCGGCTGGTGGCGGGGGCCTGAGTCCGGGTGTTCAGGCCCGGGGAAGCGGTCCTCGGGTGTCATTCGCCCATCATAGGAAGACCACTCTCCCGGCGTCGTCACCTGGTGGGTATCCAATCCTCCGGAGCGTCAGCCGGGCGGTCCGTCAGGTCCGTTTTGTCCCGACTGGGCATGGTCTAGACCGCGACCCCGAGGGGGCGCCGTCCCGGGGTCACACCTCGCCCGGCAAGCGGGGCGGGCTGACCGTGGTGCGCGGGCTCCGCCGTTGCGAGGAGGCGCGGACGATGAGCTCGGTGGGCATCAGGGTGCCGGGCGGCGGGCCGGTGCCGGCGGTGCGGAAACGGGGCGGGAAGAGCCGGGCGATGTCGACGCCGGTGCCGGAGTCCACTCCTTCGATGGCGTCGATGAGCAGGTTCACCACGGTGGTGCCGATCCGGCGCGGCTTGAGCGAGAGCGTGGTGATCGGCGGCTCGGTGGTGGCGTAGACGTCGCTCTCGCTGCAGCAGACCAGGAGCAGGTCGTCCGGCACCCGCAGGCCGTACCGGCGGGCCGCGGCGAGCAGGTCGGTGCCGTTGGGGTCGAAGAGGCCGTAGACGGCGTCGGGGCGGTCGGGGCGGGCGAGCAGCCGGTCGGCGGCGACGGCGCCGGCGGCCGGGTCGTGCGCGGGGTAGGTCTCGTAGACCGGCTCCTGGCCGACCTTGGCGCACCAGCCGAGGTAGGCCTCGGTGGAGAGCCGGGTGTAGGTGTCGGTGCTGGTCCCGGTGAGCAGGCCGATCCGGCGGGCGCCGGCCTCGGAGAGGTGGTCGAGGATGCCGAGCACGGCGGCCTCGTGGTCGTTGTCGACCCAGGCGGTGACCGGGCAGTTGCCGGGCTTGCCGTCGCTGACCACCGGGACGCCGGACCGGTACAGCTCGCTGACCAGCGGGTCCTGGTCCGGCGGGTCGATCACCACGGTGCCGTCGAGCGCGATGTTGCCCCAGACGTCGTGCCGGGAGGACGCGGGCAGCACCACCAGCGCGTAGCCACGGCCGAGGGCCGCGCTGGTGGCGGCCCGGGCCATCTCGGCGAAGTAGGCGAATTCGGTGAAGGTGAACGGCTCTTCGCCGTAGGTGGTGACGGTCAGCCCGATCAGGCCGGACCGTCCGGTGCGCAGGGTTCGGGCGGCCGCCGAGGGGCGGTAGCCGAGGCGCTCGGCGACTTCGCGCACCCGGCTTCTGGTCTCGTCGGGCAGGCGGCCCTTCCCGTTCAGCGCGTCGGAGACGGTGGTGATCGACACTCCGGCGGCTGCTGCCACATCCCGGATGCCGGCCCGCTCAAGACGCCGTGAGGTGGTGGGCCGCCGACCGCTCTGGTTGGCTGCTGCTGTCATGGCGGACCGATCGTATGGCTCCTGACAAGGGTCTGTGACCGGCGCATCGGGAGCCCTCGGAGATACGTTTCTCCACGAGTGAGCCGGTGCGCGCCCCTTCGATACCCGCACGAAACCAGCCGTCTTACCTCTGACATGTGCCATAGGAACCCGACAGAATGGCTGATCTGCGCCGGTAACCCGACCGGGCATCTCACTCCTACGGGTGAGCGCTGTCGGTATCGTTCAAGGCACCCGACCGGGGTGGACCGGGTGCGTTCCGACTTCCCGGGCACGGCGGCGATCCCGACCGTGGCGGGCGAACGCAGCGGATACAACGAAGGAGAACGACCGTGACCGCAGCACAGGGCCCCCGCCTCAGGCCGACCCTGGACGGCATCCCCACCTACAAGCCCGGCAAGCCCGCCGGCGCCGACGCCTACAAGCTGTCCTCCAACGAGAACCCGTACGAGCCGCTGCCCGGCGTGCTGGAGGCCGCGGTCACCGCCGCCGGCAAGCTCAACCGGTACCCGGACATGGCCGTCACCGAGCTGACCGCCGAGCTGGCGAAGCACTTCGGCGTCCCGGCCGAGCACATCGCCACCGGCACCGGCTCGGTCGGCGTCGCCCAGTCGCTGATCCTCTCGACCGCCGGCCCCGGCGACGAGGTGATGTTCGCCTGGCGCTCCTTCGAGGCCTACCCGATCATCACCCAGGTCGCCGGCGCGACCCCGGTGCCGGTGCCGCTGACCGAGGGCGGTGACCACGACCTCGACGCGATGCTCGCCGCCGTCACCGAGCGGACCCGGCTGATCTTCGTCTGCAACCCGAACAACCCGACCGGCAACGTGATCCACCGCGCCGAGCTGGAGCGCTTCCTGGACGCGGTCCCGGCCGAGATACTGATCGTCATCGACGAGGCGTACATCGAGTTCATCCGCGACCCCGAGGTGCCCAACGGCATCGACCTCTACCGGGACCGCCCCAACGTCTGCGTGCTGCGCACCTTCTCCAAGGCGTACGGCCTGGCCGGCCTGCGGGTCGGCTTCGCCATCGCGCACGAGCCGGTCGCCAACGCGCTGCGCAAGACCGCGGTGCCGTTCGGCGTCACCCAGCTCTCCCAGGACGCGGCCGTCGCCTCGCTGCGCGCCGAGGACGCCCTGATGGTCCGGGTGGAGGCGCTGGTCGAGGAGCGGAACCGGGTGGTCGCCGGGCTGCGCGCCCAGGGCTGGGAGATCCCGGACTCGCAGGCCAACTTCGTCTGGCTGGCGCTCGGCGAGCGCTCGCAGGACTTCGCGGCCGCGTGCGCCGAGGCCGGCGTGATCGTCCGGCCGTTCCCGGAGGGCGTGCGGATCTCGATCGGCGAGGTCGAGGGCAACTCGATCTTCCTCGCGGTGGCGGAGGCGTTCCGCAAGGAGCTCTGACCGTCCGGTCCGCGGCGGTGGCCCCGGGAGCCGGGGGCGGCAGCAGCTGCCCGACCCGGC